>JAITOO010000120.1 GCA_031289875.1 Flavobacteriaceae bacterium | reverse complement strand
ACTGAGTTCCTGTACGTTTAATTTGTCTAAGTTCATAATTTTACTTTTTTTTGTTAAACTTTTATTTTTATTTTATTAACTGTGTATAATTTTCGCGAAAAATTATGGTGTAAAGGTGGAAGTTATTTTTCAATGATACTAACAAAATTTTGCTAACTTTGAGCAAAATTTTGCTAAAATGAGTATAGGCAGTAAAGTAAAAAGATATAGAGAGGATATGGGCTTGTCTCAACAAGATTTGGCTATACAGGCTGACATAGCGCAAACAACCATATCCTGTGTGGAAATATCTACTTTTATTACGGGCAACAAGGCAATAACTGTTACAATCGCCAAAAGCACAACCAAGTAAATAGAAAAAGTTTTTACTTTGTTGCGGTGGTGTTGTCCAATTAGTTAGGAATGCTTTTTCAAAAACAAAGCACAGACAGCAGATAGAAAAAGATGCGAAAAAAAGTAATCATTTTTCTATTTCTGCCTGAAATATATCTCAATCGGAACGCCCGTAAAATCAAAATTTTGACGCAATTTATTCTCTACAAACCGTTTGTACGGCTCTTTAACGTATTGCGGCAGGTTGGCAAAAAAAGCAAACTGAGGCGTTTTAGTCGGGAGTTGGGTGCAGTATTTGATTTTGATGTATTTCCCTTTGATACTCGGCGGCGGCGTGGCTTCGATAATCGGGAGCATGATTTCATTCAATTTGCTGGTTTTGACACGCCTTGCGCGGTTTTCGTAAACTTTCATCGCTGTTTCTATCGTTTTGAAAACCCGCTGCTTAGTCAATGCGGAAACGAAAACAATCGGTACGTCCGTAAATGGTGCGGTTTTTTCTCGAATTGTTTTTTCAAAATTTTTCAGCGTATAATTGTCTTTTTCAACCAAATCCCATTTATTGACCAAAATCACGATGCCTTTTCTTGATTTCTGCGCCAAAAACAAAATATTCATATCCTGACTTTCCCAGCCCTGCGTAGCGTCAATCATGAGAATGACCACATCGGAGTCTTCAATGGAACGCACGGAGCGCATCACGGAGTAAAATTCCAAATCTTCGCTGACCTTGTTTTTCTTTCGCATTCCCGCCGTATCGACCAAGACGAATTTGTATCCGAACTTGTCATACAGAGTTTCGATACTGTCGCGCGTTGTGCCTGCGATGTCTGTTACGATGTTGCGGTCGTTTTCCAGCAAAGCGTTTGTCAGTGTGGATTTTCCGACGTTCGGTCGCCCGACGATTGTAACTTTCGGCAACCCCTCGAACGGGTCAATGTAATCTGCCTGTTGAAAAGTTTTCACCAAATCGTCGAGCAGGTCGCCTGTGCCGCTTCCCGTCATTCCCGAAATGGTGTAATATTTTTCAAATCCGAGCGAATAAAATTCCATTGCATCGTTTTGGAGCATGGAGTTATCGACTTTATTAACTACCAGAAAAGCAGGTTTTTTTGTTCTTCTCAGCAGATGAGACACTTCTTTGTCCAAATCGGTGATTCCTTCGGTAACATCGACCATGAAAAGAACTGCGGAAGCCTCTTCCAGAGCGAGTTCTACCTGTTTTCGAATTTCTCCTTCAAAAATATCGTCCGAACCGTGAACGTAGCCGCCTGTATCAATCACGGTGAAATCCACGCCGTTCCAGTCGCTTTTTCCGTAGTGACGGTCGCGCGTTACGCCTGATGTGCTGTCCACAATTGCCTCTCGTCTTTGAAGCAGACGGTTGAAAAACGTGGATTTTCCCACATTGGGTCTCCCCACGATTGCTACGATATTTGCCATAGTTGGATTTTTGGCAAAGGTAAGGAGAATGTGCCGAACTGCCAATTTACTGATTTTGTATTTTGTATTGAAAAAATCGGAAATTCGGAAATTCAAAGATGAAAAGGGGTTAGTGTTTTTTTGATTATGTAAATGGCTTATTTTCTATGACTTGGGTAGCGTATCTCTGAAATTTGATAATTTTAATTCTTCACTTTTAATTAAAAATGTGTACCTTTGAAAAATACTAAATGGACGAAAAATTTTATTAAGCCATGTTTAATAAAGAACCGGAAACACACACTAAAGTCAGATTTTTTGACTGCGACCCTATCGGTCATCTTTCCAATATCCGCTATTTGGATTACATGCTCAATGCGCGGGATGACCATATGTCAAACGAATATCATATTGATTTGTTCGAGGAATCTCGGAGAACGGGCTGCACGTGGGTCGCACTGCAAAACCAGATTGCCTACTTGAAAGAAGTACGTTTCAATCAAAATGTGACTATTACAAGCAAGATTATTTTTTTTACGAGCAAAATCAACATAATAGAAATTTTGATGTACAACGAATCAAAAACCTGTATTCACGCTGTGTTGTGGCTTACTTCGATTTATTTCAACCTTATGACGAGAAAATCGGAAGGACAGCCTGAAGATTCCATAAAACTGTTTACGGATTTACTGGTGGAAATTCCCGAAAAGACTTTTGACGAAAGAGTTTTAAGTTTAAGAAATTTCAACAAATTACATTCTCAAAAATAAAAATGACGGTAACAGAAACTAAACTGAAAGGTTGCTTTATTATTGAACCTCAAGCGTTTACTGACTCACGCGGTTTTTTTATGGAAACTTTCAATGTTGAAAAATTTAAAGAACATATTGGATATAAGCCTGATTTTGTGCAGGATAATTTGTCCAAATCTTCCTATGGAGTGATTCGCGGGCTGCACCGGCAGTTGCCGCCCCATGCGCAGGCAAAACTCGTATATGTGCTTGACGGAAAAGTAATTGACGTAGCAGTGGATATCCGCAAAAATTCCCCGACTTTCGGGCAGCATGTGGCAATGGAACTCTCGTCCGACAACAAAAAACAACTTTTCATTCCGAAAGGCTTTCTGCATGGCTTTGCCGTCCTCTCAGAAACGGCGCTTTTCGCTTACAAATGCGAAGGATCTTACCACAAGGAAAGCGAATCGGGCATCAATCCGCTGGACAAAACGCTGAACATCGACTGGAAAATTGAAAAAGGCAAAGAAATCCTTTCTGAGAAAGACCTGAATGCTCCCTCATTTAATGAATTAAAACCCGTCAACCTATGAGAAAAATCTTGATAACCGGAGCAAACGGACAATTGGGAAGCTGCCTGAAACAGCAAATCAAAAAAAATCCTCTGCCCGATTATGAGTTTGTTTTTACCGATGCACAGGAACTTGATATTACAGATAAACTATTGGTTGCGACCTATTTCTTCGACAATAAATTTGACTGCGTCATCAACTGCGCTGCTTACACGGCAGTTGATAAAGCCGAATCAGAAGTTGATACGGCGCAGAAACTCAATGCCGACGCCGTGAAATACTTGGCTAAAGGCTGCGATTCGCAGGGAAGCGTATTTATACATATTTCAACAGATTACGTTTTTTCAGGCGAAGAAGAATCCCCAAGAAAAGAAACCGATCCGATTGCCCCTATCGGCGTGTACGGAAAGACCAAGCTGGAAGGCGAACGCCTTGCCTTTGAGGAAAATAAGAAGACTTATGTTATCCGCACGGCTTGGCTCTATTCTCCTTATGGAAACAATTTTGTAAAAACCATGCTTCGGTTGTTCGGCGAAAAAGAAGAAATCAATGTAATCAATGACCAACTCGGCTCGCCGACCAACGCACTGGACTTGGCGGGGGCAATCCTGACGATTATTAGAAGCGGCAAGAAAAACAATTATGGAATTTATCACTATTCCAATGAAGGTCAATGCACTTGGTACGAATTTGCGGAAGAAATCAAGAAACTGAGCGGAGCAAAGACAAAGATTAATCCCGTGCCCACTTCCGCCTACTTCACGCTCGCCAAACGACCGAAATACAGCTTGTTGGACAAAACGAAAATCAAAGCAACTTTCGGCGTTTCTGTTCCCGAATGGAAAGAAAGTTTGAAAGGCGTTTTTGGAAAGTATTTAATAAAAAAAGAAAAATGACCTTTTTTTATGGAGTAAATCGTATCCTTATTTTTTTTCTTCCAGCTGATTTGAAGCAACCATTGCAGTTATCAGGTCGCTCATCATTGTACTGGCAGCCGTTGGAGTATTTGGCAACAGCACCAAGTTTGAGCGGTTGTTTGCGCCTACGGCTTGCAGCGTATCGTAATGCTGCGTAACTACGAGCAAGGCTGAGGCTTCCTGAGAATTGATATTCACACCGTTGAGGATTTCTACGGATTCTTGCAAACCTTTTGCTATTTCTCGTCTTTGGTCGGCGATGCCTTGCCCTTGCAGTTTTTTGGATTCGGCTTCGGCTTTGGCAACTGCAACGATACGGATTCTTTGCGCTTCAGATTCGTATTCGGCAGCGGTTTTTTCCCGTTCGGCAGCGTTGATGCGGTTCATAGCGTGCTTCACCTGTTCGTCAGGGTCGATGTCTGTAACAAGGGCTTTGATGATGTCATAACCGTAACTTTGCATCGCTTCCTGCAGCTCGCTTTTGACAGCAATAGCGATGTCGTCTTTTTTTACAAAAACATCATCGAGTTTCAACTTTGGAACTTCGGCGCGGACGACATCAAAAACGTAGGAAGTAATTTGGTCTTCGGAGTTTTCGAGGCGGTAATAAGCATCATTAACCTGAGTTCTAATTACTTGATACTGAACGGAAACTTTCATTTTGATGAAAACATTGTCGAGTGTTTTTGTGTCAATCATCACGTCCAACTGCTGAATCCTGAGATTCAATCGTTTAGCAATTTTATCTATAAAAGGAATTTTCAAATTAAGCCCTGCATGGCGTACAGAGTAGAACTTTCCAAGTCTTTCAACAATAGCCGCGGTTTCCTGTTTTACGGTAAACATGGAGGCGAAGAGAATTATCAACGCTATAAAGATAATAAATCCTAAAATTGGCATAATAAATTGGTTTTAAATTTCTTCAAATTTAAGGATTTTTTTAGATGAAACACAGAATTATTTTCAAAGTAGTGTCAATGGCAGGTTTTGCTGCTTATTCACAAAATGGAGGAGAGATTAACCACCCTTTGATATCCTAATGTTTGTAAAAACCTTTGAAACGAACAAGGATAGCTACATCTATCACTTCATTTTTGTATTTAAACATCAACTTGCTTACAGGGTAAATCAAGTGTGGTATCACTAAATTCCGGAATAAAGTCTTTTATCCGATTGAACCCGATTTTGTCAATCACATAGCCTTGCAGTGGTATTATTATATTTTGCAACTGTTGCGCAAGCACGAACTCAATAAAAAAATATTTCGTTACCGATTTTTTGAAAATGTTGTCTGAATAAAACATCAATTATAATAATTGTTTTTCACCGCACTGCCTTTTCTCCGGCAGGGAAATTCTTGAACATGACGTCCAGCGTGGTTTTGTAAAACCCTGACTTGGCATCTGTTGAAGCGTTATAGGAAGTCGTCTTGTCCGAGCGGGTTGTCCAAATCAATTGTTTGTTTGCAGCATTATCTATGTCTATTTGAATGGCGTAATTCATTACTTTACTGCTGATGGGAATCCCGATACTCGTACCAACGCCCAGCCAGCCACTGCCTCCGCCCACGCCTAAACCCAGCGTACTGGTTTTCGAGCCTGCCGCATTGTCCACCTTTACAGAGACGTAAACGTCAGGGTCTAAGACCTTTCTTATCAGCCCTTTGGATTGCAAAACGCCGTCGAGAGTGCGCATGAAATTGACGCTGTCAATTTGGTTCAACTGTATGAGGTTGTCCGTATAATAGCTATAGGTTTTTAATTGATTGAAATCAAACGACTTGTCGTAATCGTATGAAACATTATTTGATGCGCAACTTGCGAGCCAAAGGCTTGACAGTGCAATCATTCCAAAAAAAAATAGATTTCTCATGATTCAATAATCTTTTTATTCAAAACAAAATTATGAATAAATTTATATTTCTGTGCGAAAATTATTGTTAAAAAAAAGATTTTTTCTGTAAACAAATTTTTCATGCGCCACAAACCGCCAAATATACCTAACTTTGCACCTCTGTTTTTTACAAATTTTGGTAATGGAAAAAAAATCAGAACATAATATTCAATACGTGAGTGAAATCTTGTCGGAAGTAGCGGTAACGCTGATGATGAACGGTGCGAATACGTCTCGTGTTATCAAAAATACTCAGCGTATTGCGGGCGGTCTCGGCTACGATGCCGATTTATTTCTTTCTCTGTCGGGATTAGTACTGAGTGTCCGCGACGACAAAACGGACGAGATGCACACCATTGTTCGGGCAATTCCCCACGTCGGCGTGAATTTTGAAATTGTTTCGGAAATCAGCATCTTGTCGTGGCGAACGGTGCATGAAAATACGCCTCCACAGGAAGTTTATCAACGCTTGCGGGAAATCAAAGCCATCAAGCACTACCCTAATTTGTTTCTTTTGCCGTTTGTCGGCTTGGCGGGTGCGAGTTTGTGCCGAATGATGGGCGGAACTTGGTTCGATTTTGCGATTACTTTTTTGGCAACTGTTTTCGGATTAGTTGTTCGCCAACATCTTACGAAGAAAAAATACAACGTTTTTGTAGCGGTTACGGCAGCCTCTTTCTCAGCAGTTTCCGTCGTCAATATTTTCCGCCTGCTGACTCATCAGGAGCATATCAACGCTTTTGCGACCTGCGTGCTGTTTCTGATACCGGGCGTTCCGCTGATTAATTCTTTTATTGATATTTTGGAAGGATATATTTCGCAAGGAATTTTCAGAGGTGTTTTTGGAAGTATGTTGGTGTTTGTCATAGCGTTAGGTTTATTTTTATCACTTTTTATTTTTGGTTATGGATTTCATTAGTTTCTTTACAGATACAGCATCTGCTCCTTTGTGGGAAAAGATTTTCTGGTCGATGTGGGTTTCGGTAGGTTTTTCCGTGCTTTTCAACACGCCTCGACGGTCAATGTGGGTTGTCGCTGTGCTGGGAATCGTGGGCTATTCATGCAGGGCTTTGCTGATGACGGTTTTGGTCGATCAGATTGTGTTTTCGACTTTCGTCGGAGCGAGCGTCGTCGGAGTTTTGGGCGTATATTTTGCTCACAAAGTGCATACTCCGCCGATTGTTTTCACCATTCCTGCCGTGATAAACATGATTCCGGGCAAGAACGGCTACGAATTTATGGTCTCTCTGATTCAGGTAATGTCAATGAAAGAAGGCGAAATCATGCAGTTTGCCGACCTTTTCGATGTAGTGGAGAAGGGTATCCGCACGGGCTTCATTCTCTTGTCGTTAGCTTCGGGCGTAGCATTTCCTCTGCTGATTTTCAGAACGCAGACCGTAAAAACCACCGATTTAAATCTTATCAATAAACTGCTGAATTACAAGAGGAAATAATTATTTAAATGCCAACACCGCATCTTTTGTCCGCCTGTTTAGGAGAAACATCGCCGAGAGAAATTTTCTCTCCGCAGGAAATCTCGTTGATTTGTAGATTTAAAAAATTAACACATTAAAATCATGCGTTTAGTAATACAAAGAGTTTCAGAGGCTTCTGCAAAAGTAGAAGGAAAAATCACAGGACAGATTTTTTATGGTCTGCTGATTTTGGCAGGCGTGGAAGATTCTGATACGCAGGAAGATATAGATTGGTTGGCAAATAAAGTTGTAAACCTTCGGATTTTCAATGACGAAAACGGCGTGATGAACAAATCTGTCTTGGAAACAAAGGGTGAGATTCTGGTTATAAGTCAGTTCACGCTTTTTGCTTCTACAAAGAAAGGAAACCGCCCATCGTATATCCGTGCCTCCAAGCCTGAGTTTGCCTGTCGAATGTATGAAAATTTCAAAGAAAAACTGCAAATTCTTCTCAATAAAAAAATCGAATCCGGCGTTTTTGGTGCAGATATGAAAGTTTCTCTGCTCAACGATGGTCCTGTTACTATTTTAATGGATTCAAAAAACAAAGAATGAACCGGAAAACATTTTCTTATCATAGGTCAATGTACAAGAACACCGGCGGTCGTAATTTTGCATTGAAAATTTAACTCAACAGCATCATAGTTAAAATTTTCATCAAAAAGCAAACGCTTTGAAATAACTTTTTCATTTTTTTCATATTTTCATTTTTTTTGAATGAGCAAACTGCCCTTTTCGGGCAGTTTCTATTTTTGAGAAAAAACAAAAATGATGGGCAGAACTCAGTATCGTTTACTATAAAAGAACGCCCTGCTCATATTCTCCTGTGCACCAAAATATTCCAAAATTCATGTTATCAAAACGGCATATCTTTGTCAGGGTCGTCATCGTCAAGACCAAAAGACTCCGACGGATTGACAGGCGGCAGGTTCATGGAACTGTTATATGTGGTTTCGTCGTTGATTTTGCTCTCGAAAGTCGTGGAACTGTCGTCGTCATCGGAAGAATAATCGCCATAGCCCTCGTCCATGTTGATAAACTTCGCCTGATTGGCGATAAACCGCAGTCGAATGTCCTCCAATGCGCCGTTTCGGTGCTTGGCAATGATGAGTTCCGCCTGTCCTGCACAGGGCGTATCGTCTTCCCAAACTTCGAGTTTGTAATATTCAGGGCGATATATAAATGACACTATATCAGCATCTTGTTCGATAGCTCCCGATTCCCTCAGGTCAGAAAGAAGCGGGCGTTTGTTGCCGCCGCGTGTTTCTACTGAACGCGACAACTGCGAAAGCGCTATCACGGGGATTTCCAGTTCTTTGGCAATGGCTTTCAGCGAGCGGGAAATCGTGGAAATTTCCTGTTCGCGGTTTCCTACGCTTTTGTTCGTACCCGCAGTCATCAGCTGCAAATAGTCTATCATAATGATTTTCACTCCGTGCTGAGAGACTAACCGTCGGGCTTTTGCCCTCAAATCGAAAATAGAAATTCCGGGCGAATCATCAATAAAAATGGGGGCTTTTTCCAATTGATTGACACGGGAGTAGAGTTGTTTCCATTCAGTTTCGGAGAGATTTCCTCTTCTGAGTTTTTCGGATTCAATGCCTGTTTCGCTGGAAATCATGCGCATCATCAACTGTTCCGCAGACATTTCCAAAGAGAAGACCCCAATGGGCACGCTGCCGTCGATAGCAATATTTCTTGCCATTGACAAGATGAAAGCGGTTTTTCCCATTCCGGGGCGGGCGGCGATGATTATCAAGTCTGAAGGTTGCCAGCCGGCCGTAATTTTATCAACTTTGGCAAAGCCTGAGGGAATCCCGCTCATGCCTTGCGTGTCTTTTAAATCTCGGATTTTTTTAATTGCAACGGAAACCAAATTTTTGGATTCGTTAAAAGTTCGTTTCAGCGTTCCGTTGGTGATTTCGTAGAGTTGGCTTTCGGACAAGTCAAGCAAATCGAAAACGTCGGAAGTTTCGTCGTAGGCTTTTTCTACCATCGTGGAAGAAATTTCTATCAATTTCCGCAAGATGTATTTTTCGAGTATGATTCGGGAATGATATTCGATGTGGGCGGAGGAGGAAACCTTGTTGGAAAGCTGTATCACGTAGAAATCGCCGCCGGCGTCTTCCAATTTTCCCTGCGAACGGAGTTTGTTGGAAATCGTCAGAATATCAATAGGTTCTGTTTCTTTGAAAAGGTCTTCGATAGCTTCGTAAATAATCTGATGTTCCTTTCTGTAAAAGACTTCCGGAGTTAAAATATCAATAACTTCGTCTAAGCCTTTTTTGTCAATCATCATAGCGCCCAGCACGGCTTCTTCCAGTTCGAGAGCCTGAGGAGGGAGCTTGCCTTTCTGCAAGTTGATGACATTGTTCGGTTTATAAAATCCGTTCGGTTGAGTTTGCGGTTGTTCCATTTATAATGGCAAAAGTAGGTAAAAAATCACTCAAAAAAGAGTAGAACGGCAAGAGTTTTTTTGAACATTTATAAAGTTCGGAGTTATATAGAGAAAGGGGATTTATTAACAAAAATTGTTAATTAATATGCTGAGGAGGATTTGAATAAAAGTTTTAAAATAATC
>JAITOO010000103.1 GCA_031289875.1 Flavobacteriaceae bacterium | reverse complement strand
TTTTTCAGATAAGCAGGCAAATCCAGTCCTGCCATATTGAACAAATCGTTGAGCGGTGGAACAGATTTCATCATTCCCGAAACGAAGTTGGCGGTGGTGGTGTTGCCGTTGGCTGCCTGCCCTGCGCTGTCCCAAACCGTAATCTTGTCGATTTTAAGATTTTTAATTGCCTCCACCTGCGTTTTTACCAGTTCGGGCAGTTTTTCAATCAGCAACAGTTGGAACGCTTTGTTTGGGTCGCCGCCCGCTGCGCTCACCACTTCGCGGTAGCCTTCAGCCTGTTTGGTAAGAATTTCGTACAAACCTTTTGCTTCGGCTTCCATTTTTGCAAAAATAGCATCTGCTTCGCCCTTTGCATTCAAGCGAATTTTTTCTGCCTGCGCTTCTGCATCAATAATGCGGCGTTGTTTTTCAATTTCTTCCTGTACAATAATATTTGCTTGTTGCGTGGCACGCTCACGTTCGGCACGCACCTGCTCTGCTTTTTGTTCTGCGAGGTATGCTTCCTGCAATGCCTTCGCCTGCTGCACCTTCTCGGCAGCCACGGCAAGTCGCTGTGCTTCAGCCTCTTTTTCACGGCGGGCAGCATCGGAATTGGCTATCTGAATCTTCGCCGTATTTTCGCCCTGAATAGCCAGAGCGTTGGCATCGGCAGTTTTAATACGTGTATCGCGGTCGGCTTCGGCTTTTCCGATGGTTTCGTCGCGGAAGGCGTTAGCAATACTTACTTCCTTGTCTTTCTGTGTGATGGCGATTTTCACATCGCGGTCGCGCAGGGTTTCGGCTATAGATGTGTCGCGGTCGCGTTCAGCATATGCCCTACCCGTTTCGCCGACTTTTTCCTGTTCGGCAACTGAAACTTTCGCCTCGTTGATAGCCTTTGCAGCCGCCTCTTTTCCGAGTGCGACAATGTAGCCGCTTTCGTCTTGAATGTCGGTAACATTGACGTTAATCAGTTTCAGCCCTATTTTGCGCAGTTCCATATCCACGTTGGTTGAAATGCTGTCGAGGAACTTGTCGCGGTCGCTATTGATTTCCTCAATGGTCATGGTGGCTATCACCAGACGCAACTGTCCGAAAAGCATATCCTTAGCCAATTCCTGAATTTGATTGGGCGTTAGACCCAACAGACGTTCCGCCGCCGCATTCATATTTTGCGGTTCGGTGGAAATGGCGATGGTAAAACGGCAAGGCACATCAACACGAATGTTTTGTTTGCTCAGGGCATTTGTCAGGTTTGCTTCTATGGAAATAGGTTTCAAGTCCAGAAAGGCAAAGTCCTGAATCACAGGGATTATAAACGCACCGCCGCCGTGAATACACTTTGCCGACGAGCCGCCGGTCTTTCCATACACAACAAGAATTTTGTCGGAAGGACAGCGTTTGAACCTTGAAATCAGCGCCGCCACTATCACAAAGATGAATATGACGGCTACAAGAATTAGAATCAGGGGATTTGTAAATGGCATGATATTTTTGAGTTTTAAAAGTTATTTTTTATTGAATCACATTTTTTTTACCGTTACCAAAGTTGGACTTTCGATTTTCACAATCCGCACGGTTGTGCCTGTGGGAATACGGTTTTCATCGTCGGTAACCGCATCAATTTCGTGCATGGCTCCGTGTACGGAAATGGAAATTTTGCCTTTGCCTGCGTGTTTTTCGGGAACAGGAATATAGACTTCGGCGATTTGATTAAGCGTATCGTCAATTTTGAACGAATTGTTTTCTGCCAATTTCATCATCTGCTTCATTATCAAGAAGAAAATGCCGATAAACAGAATCCCTATTATAATGGCGAGCGCCATCAGCAGTGTTCGATTTTCGATAACCGATGAGAAAGCAACGCCCGTCCACGAGAATCCAAGCAGGAAATTGATAAGGTTTCGGAACGTGAAAAGTTGGAACGGTTCTTCGCCGCCTGTCAGGTCGCTTCCCTCAAAATCAGCATCTGTGCCGTCTGTTGCGTCCATTCCTATAAATGTGAGCACGGATTGAATGATGAAAACAAGAGTTGAAAATACAACAATGCCCCAATAAATTTTCATATCGGAAGGCAGGCTGTTGAAAAAGTCTATCATAAGTTATATTTTTTTAAGTCTGTCAAAAATATAACTTTTTTCGGTTTTTTCCTTTAAATAGATGAGAAAGTTACAAACAAAAAAGGGTGATTATTGTCAGGTTTTTTATCCTTCATGCAAGCAGACAAGCCATGATTTCTTTTCGGAGATTCAGGTTTCATGGGTATGAATACAGATAGGCTTTGGCTACAAGGTTTATAATGTGTTGATTTTTATTCATTCATAAATTTATCGAAAAACACACGTGTATTTTCTCTAATAAAATGTCCGTATGTTTCTATTAATTTGTGCGTGCGTTTTAAATTTGCTAAACTTGTTTACCGAATCACTGCAATTTTTGTAGTCGCATGTTTTGTGCCGTCGGAGTTGGTCATCAAAACTAAATATACACCCGAAGCTACCGGTTTTCCGTTGAAATTTTTTCCGTTCCACACTGCCACACCGCCCGAAGCGCGGGTTTCAAAAACCAGATTCCCTGCCGCGTCCGTGATTTTCACGTAGGCGCTCTGTGCCAAGCCTTTAATCGTGATATTTCCCGAATAATTGGGTCTCACCGGATTTGGGTACGCCAGCACGTCGCCGAAATCGTCGCCTGTATCGGTAACATCTCCGCGATAGGAGACTGTGCCTTTTTGCGTAACAAAAAAGACTTCGCCCGTTTTGTCAATTTGAATATCGGTTATTCTGTCGGCAGGAAGAGGAGAATTGTCGGCGGTGAATTTGTTCAGAAGCGCTTGACCGTCTTCAGAAACATAAAAAACGCCCGAGGTTTCCGTGCCTATCCATTTACGATTAGCGGCATCTACGGCGATGCAGTTGATTTTTGTGTTTCGCAAGAGTTCTTCGCCCAGTCCGTTCTGCGTAATAATGATTCGTTCCGTTTGATAATTTCCGCTTTCTAATGCAGAATAAGCATTCCGCAAAACCCGCAGTCCGTTGCTTGTACCAATCCACGCCGTACTGTTTTTATCTATCTCCACGCACAGCACTATATTGCTCGGCAGGCTGTTGGGGTCTTCGGTGTGGGAGATGAGAAAAATTTTGTCGTCAGAAGTAGTAAGCGGGGTATTATTGTATTTGTAAATCGTGAGTCCTTTGTCTCCGCGCGAATAGGGTGCCCAAATGTACCCATTATCCACTGCAGGGCGCATCAGAGCGGACTTGTTCTCCGTCGTTTGCGAAGCCAGACTGATGTGCTTGAAATTGTCCGAAGGGTCTTTGATATTAATTGCATTTGTGCCTGCCGGAACGTCCAAAGCGAACGCCTGCAACATAATCAAATTGCCGTTTGAGTCGAATGCTCCACCCGTGATCCGTTCCCATTGCGGAATGGGGCTGTTGTCCCTATTGTACCGTGCCGTGAAAACGTCGTCCGTCATCTTAATCAAGCCGTTGCTGTACGACATGACGTAGGTTTCTTTTAT
>JAITOO010000037.1 GCA_031289875.1 Flavobacteriaceae bacterium | reverse complement strand
GGCGTATATTATCTCAACCTGCAAACAGGTAAAGGAAAACTAAAAACGAAATTTATTAAAGAGTAAATAAATTGTCTGAACCATGATTTTCACAGGATTTTTAAGATTGCCAAGATTTTCATAATCAAGGAAATCAAATTAATCTTACTAAAATCATGGTTCAGACAATTTTCATAACTGTATCGCTATCGTAAGTAACAAGGGGATGAATCCCCTTGTTTTATTGAAAATAAAGCGTGGTTACACCATGAAACACAAGTCCAATTACAAAGTCAGGTAAAAAAAGTGATGAAGTCAGGAATGAATTTCTTTCTTTCTTTCTAAGGACACATTGAGTTTTAAAGATTTTTACTATTGTAAAAATCGACATTGTTAAACGTTAATATAGCTTTCACACATCAAAGACGGACAAAAAAATATTTTTTCAAGATTAATTTGCTAAATAAAAAACATTTCATAAATTTGCACTCTCTTTTGAGGGACTATTATATATTAACGGTAAAAGAATAAGAGTGAATACGCTAAGTTACAAGACTATATCAGCAAACAAGGAAACTGCCAATAAAGAATGGATTCTTATTGACGCAGAAAGTCAGCAGTTAGGACGATTAGCTTCCAAAGTGGCTAAAATTTTACGTGGAAAACACAAAGTAAACTTTACGCCTCATGCGGATTGCGGAGATAACGTAGTGATTATCAACGCTGAAAAAGTACAACTGTCAGGAAACAAGTCGGCAGACAAAGAATACATCAGGCACACGGGCTACCCCGGCGGGCAGAGATTCGCTTCTGTGGCGCTGACACAAGCAAAGGACAGCAGAAGGCTGATAGAATATGCGGTGAAAGGCATGCTTCCAAAAAATAAACTCGGAAGAAAACTCTTCAAAAACCTGTATCTGTACAAAGGAACAGAACACAGTCAGACAGCGCAAAAACCAAAAACAATAGATATAAACGCATTCAATTAATATAATGGCAGTTACACACAAGATAGGAAGAAGGAAAACCGCCATCGCAAGAGTATATCTTAGCGAAGGAACGGGAGAATTTGCTATTAACGGGAGAGACTACAAAGAATATTTCCCGACAGAGATATTACAATACAAAATCACCCAACCGTTCCAATTGACACAGACTTTGGGGCAGTATGACATCAAAGTAAGCACCTACGGCGGCGGAGTTACAGGACAGGCAGATGCCGTAAGACTTGGAATCTCAAGAGCTTTGGTTTCCATTAATGAAGAAAACAAAGCCCAACTGAAACCCGAAGGACTTCTTACAAGAGATCCGAGAATGGTGGAAAGAAAAAAATACGGTCAGAAAAAAGCACGCAAGAGATTCCAATTCTCTAAACGTTAATCTTTTATCTACCGGCAACATAACCACTATTTACCTGTTTAGTGGTTTTTGTTTTTCATTGAAATAAATTAAAAAAAATAAAAATTTGCCGTTTAGTTTAGCATCTAAACTTCTCATTCATTTGAAGTTGATTGCACAAACTGCGGAACGTAAACTAAAAAAGAAACATGGCAAAAGTAGATGTAAAAGACCTTTTAAATGCGGGAGTGCATTTCGGTCATCTCACCAGAAAATGGAATCCCCATATGGCTCCATACATTTTTATGGAAAAAAATGGAATCCATATCATTGATTTACACAAAACTGCGGTCAAATTAGAAGAAGCTGCCAACGCTTTGGAAAAAATTGCTTCTTCAGGACGGAAAATTCTTTTCGTAGCTACCAAAAAACAAGCAAAAGACATCGTAGCCACGCAAGCAAAAGCTGTGGGCATGCCCTACATCACTGAAAGATGGCCCGGCGGAATGCTTACCAATTTCGTAACTATCAGAAAAGCAGTAAAAAAAATGAACTCTATCGACAGAATGAAAAAAGATGGAACTTTTGAAACTCTGTCCAAAAAAGAAAAACTGCAAGTCGAACGCCAGCGAGCACACTTGGAAAAAAATCTCGGCTCAATTGCCGACATGACCCGCCTGCCGTCTGCGCTGTTCGTAGTAGATATTCTTCGCGAACATATCGCTGTAACCGAAGCTAAAAAACTCAGCATTCCTGTATTCGCTATCGTCGATACCAACTCTGACCCTCAATGGGTTGATTTCCCAATTCCGGGCAACGACGATGCTTCCAAATCCGTAGATTTGATTTTGGACATCATAACCAACGCAGTCAAAGAAGGGTTGAATGTAAGAAAAGCCGAGAAATCCTCCAAATCCAAAGATGGTTCAGACATTGAGGACGAAGACGATGAACTGGTAGAAGGAGTTAGAAACAAGGAAGTTAAAACTTCTGATGAAGCAAAAACCGAAGAATAAAGAAGTAATAATTAAAATTTAAAACAAAAAATGTCATACATACCAAAAGCTGCTGATGTTGCCAAACTAAGGAACATGACGGGCGCAGGAATGATGGATTCCAAAAAAGCGCTGGTAGAAGCAGAAGGAGATTTCGACAAAGCTATCGAAGTTCTGAGAAAGAAAGGACAAAAAGTGGCGGCTAATCGCGCAGACAGAGAAAGCCACGAAGGCGCTGTCATCGCAGCCGTGAACGCAGACCACACCAAAGGCGCAATCGTCAGCCTTAACTGCGAAACCGATTTCGTTGCCAAAAACGCAGATTTCGTGAAATTAGCCACAGAATTTGCTCAATTAGCTTTGAATTTCAACAGTAAAGAAGACTTTTTAGCTGCTGATTTTCACGGTATTCCTGTCAGCGAAAAACTGATTGAACAAACAGGAGTTATCGGCGAGAAAATTGAAATTGCAGACTTCAAAACGCTGGAAGCGCCGTTTGTAGGCTCGTACATTCATGCAGGAAACAAAATCGCCGCTTTGACGGGACTTTCAAAATCATTTGACAAAGCTGCCGAAGTTGCTAAAAACATTTCCATGCAGGTTGCCGCTATGAATCCTATCGCTTTGGATGAAACTCAGGTTGATTCTTCCATTATCGAAAAAGAATTAGAGATAGCCAAAGAACAACTTCGTCAAGAAGGCAAACCCGAAGCCCTGCTGGACAACATCGCCAAAGGAAAATTGAACAAATTTTTCAAAGACAATACTTTGGTTCAACAAGATTATATCATGGAGTCCAAAATTTCCGTTGCAGACTATGTGAAATCCGTCAATCCCGACGTAAAAATCACAGGGTTCGCAAGAGTGAGCGATAAATAATATCTCGTATATTTAAAGAATAATATTAAAGAAAACCGCCAAAAATTGGCGGTTTTTTTGTATTCATTTTTTTCATTTTCAACTTCACTTGATTTATCAGCGTAATTTTTTACCTTTGTTTCCATGAAATGGAATGAAATCATCGGGCAAGATTTGCTAAAAAAACAGTTGCAGGATTCCGTTGCAGAAAGCCGAATCAGTCATGCACAGCTTTTTGTCGGGAAATGCGGGTACGGAACGCTGCCGCTGGCGCTGGCATATGTGTCGCAAACGCTTTGCGGAAGTTCCGAGTCCTGTTATAAACATACGGAGCAGTTGCAGCACCCCGATTTGCACTTGTCTTTTCCGAGCATCAATTCTGAAAAATATGATGCGCTGAGTTCCAATTACATCAGGCAGTTTCGGGAATTTATTCTTGAAAATCCCTATCGGGACATTAATGAATGGTACGATTTTTTGCAGGAGGAAAAAAAACAGGGGTTGATTTCCGTCAAAGAAATGGAAATTATCATCGAACGGCTGAATTTGAAAAGCTACGAAGGCGGGTACAAAGTCCAAATCATTTGGTATGCAGAATTGATGAATACTGCTGCCGCTAACAAATTTCTCAAAATTTTGGAAGAACCGCCTGCCAAAACGCTTTTCATCTTGATTGCCGAAGATGAAAAGAGAATTTTGCCTACAATTCTGTCAAGATGCCAAAAGGTTGATGTTCATAGAATTAAAGAAGCAGACATCGAAAAAGCCTTGCAGCAGCGTTTTTCTTTGAACGGAGAAGATGCCCTAAAAATCGCTTTCAAAGCGGAAGGAGACTGGAATATCGCTTGCGACTACGTGAAAACCAATCTCTTGCAGGAAGAATTTGAACAGTATTTCATTCGCTGGAATCGGGCGGCGGTCATGGCTCCTAAAAAAACGAAATATTTGCGTGAAATTGTGGACTGGTCGGTAGAAGTGGCGGCTTGGAGCAGAGAAAAACAGAAAAGTTTTCTCAAATTTTGTTCAGAAACTTTTCGGCAGGCATTGTTGGAAAATTATCAGGCAAAAAAACTGGTGAATAACCCGCTTACCTATGAAAATTTCAAGTGGAGGAGCTTTATTTCGTTCGTTCACGGCTCAAACATCGAAGATATTTTAAAAGAACTCAACGAAGCCTCTTTGCACATCGAACGCAATGGAAATCCGAAAGTTATCTTCCTTGATATGGGGGTGAAGCTCACTCGTTATCTTGCCAGAAGACAAAATTAAAAAATATGACATTTATCATGATTTTGTGGAATATATATTTTTTTTCAAAAAAATATATACGTAAATAGCTATTAATCAAAATCTTGCAAAACAACTTATTTAGAATAAATATAAATTGACTTTCAAAGCAAAATGAGGTAAAAAAAACGTTTGGAAATTTGAGCCATATTCCTATTTTTGCAATAATCGAATAAAAAGTATAAGATTAATAAAAACTATAACCAAATTTCATTCAATTGAAACCAATCATTATGAATAAAATTATAGCAGTTTGTATGCTGGCTCTCTTTACGAGTTTTACTGTTTTTGCACAAGATGTTGCTTTGACAGGAGACGCTAAAAAAGGAGAGACGCTTTTCAAAAATAATTGTACGGCTTGTCATGCTCTGGACAAGAAATTAATCGGTCCCGACTTGAAAGGAATTGTAACAAGTCTGGAAGAAGAAGGAGTTACCAAAGAATGGATTCATAGTTGGGTTATGGACAACGAATCTCTGAGAAAAAGCGGAGATAAACGCGCTAACGAAATTTTCAAGGAATACAACGAAATTCCGATGAACCTCTTCAAAGACGTTCTGTCCGACCAAGACCTTGAAGACATTCTAACTTATGTGGACAATCCGCCGAAAGAAGTGAAAAAGGTGGATGCCGCTCCTGTTGTTGTTAAAAAAGACGAATACAATTCGGGCTATGTTACCATAGGATTGATTTCTATCGGGATTCTTTTATTAATCGTTTTGTTCAAGTTTCGTCGCTTGGTGAAATTAAAACTCACCGCCAATGTCCTTAACGAAGACGACGAAAAACAAGTCCAATTGGTTTCCCAACTCTATGCAAAAACCAAGCAGAACATCTGCGGCTTGACCGTTCTCCTGCTCCTGTTTGCGTTCTATGGAGTGTGGGCGTGGTTCATGGGAATCGGTGTAGATAAAGGCTACGAACCCGACCAGCCGATTTATTTCTCACACAATATACATGCAGGTGTGAATAAAATTGACTGCCAACTCTGCCATTCGGGCGCTAAATACGGCAAGGTTTCGGAAATACCTTCGCTCAGTGTCTGCATGAACTGCCACAAAGCTATTGTAGAATATAATGGCGATTATATAGAACCGGACAAGACGAGAGATTTCTATACCAATGAAATTAAGAAAATTTACGATTATATCGGCTGGGACGAAGCAAATCAAAAATACACAGGCGCTCAAAAACCTGTAAAATGGGCGAGAATCCATAATATGCCTGACTTTGTTTTCTTCAATCACTCGCAACACGTAGTCGCAGGCGAAAAAGTAATTATCGAAGATTTCAACAAGAAAAATGCTAATCAGAAGATAGACGTGGTCTGCAAAGCTTGTCACGGACAAGTGGACACTATGGACAAGGTGAAAATGGCAAACGATTTCACTATGGGCTGGTGTGTGGACTGCCACAGAACGACAGATGTAGATATGACGAACAAGTACAATGCGGCTTATTACGGCAAACTCCACGAAAAATTAGCAAAGGAATATGGACAAGACAATGCTAAAATTACAGTGGACGCAATAGGCGGTTTAGAGTGTGGTAAATGTCATTATTAATCAATTAAAAAATCATTAGAAGAATCCAATGGCTCCAAAAGATAAAATAAAATTTAGAAGTTTAGAAGAGTTAAAAAACCCTTCTCTAACTGAAAAACTATCGAGAAACGAATTTGCAGAAGAACTGCCGATTGATGAATTTTTGGGAGATAATAATGCAATGTTTTCTACCCAAACATCAAGGAGGGATTTTCTGAAATTTTTAGGCTTCGGAACGGCAGCCGTTACGCTTGCCGCTTGCCAAGAGCCTGTCATCAAGTCCGTTCCTTACATTATAAAACCCGAAGGAATCATTCCGGGCATTCCTAATTATTATGCTTCTGCCCTGTTCGATGGCTTTAACCTCGCCAGCGTTTTGGTAAAAACCCGCGAAGGTCGTCCGATTAAAATCGAATCCAACACAGGCGCAAAACTGTTCGGCAGTTCAACCGCACGCACGCAGGCTTCCGTCCTGTCGCTGTACGACAACAACCGCGCACAAAAACCCAAACTCAACGGCTCAGTTTCTGATTGGAAAAACCTGGATGCTTTCGCAGTAAAAGGTTTGCAGGACGCAAAAGCAAGCGGAAAGAAAATTGTGATACTCACACAATCTCTACCGTCGCCGTCCACCAAAAAAATCATCGAAGATTTCAAAGCCGTTTATCCAACGACAGAGCATGTAGTATATGACGCATTGTCCTACGCTCCGGCTTTGGACGCATCTCAGGAAGTGTACGGTTCAAGAGTTTTGCCGATGTACGACCTGACCAAAGCAGAATTGCTGATTTCTTTTGGAGCAGATTTCCTCAATGATTGGAACGCAGGAAATTTGGAAGAAGATTATGCCAAAGCCAAAACTCCGGGCGAAAATATGCTGAAACACATTCAGGTGGAATCCAACCTGAGTTTGTCCGGCGCAAACGCAGACGAAAGACTGCCGCTGAAACCGTCCGAAGTACAAAAATTGCTGGCGGAAGTGTATAAGATTATCAGCGGAGGTTCGTCTTCCAACGCTTCGGCGCAAAAGATTGCTAAAAACCTCCAAGCCAAAGGCTCAAAAGCAGTGGTTTTTGCAGAAGGAAACAAATCTTCCTATGTTTTGGCATACTTGATAAATCAAAAATTAGGTTCAGAGGCAGTGAGAGAAGACAAAGTCATTTTAGCCAAAGAATCAAACGACAATAGATTTAATGAATTTGTAACGTGGTTAGACAGCGGACAAGTCGGGGTAGTGCTGAATTTCAACACCAATCCGGTATATTCTTATGCTAACGGCGACAAATTAGCGCAGGCTTTGGGCAAAGTTCCATATACTATTTCTCTGACGGAATACGAAAATGAAACAGCAGAAAACTTCAAAGCCTTAGCTCCTGTTCCGCATTGGCTCGAATCTTGGGGAGACCTGAACCCTGCGACGGGCGTTTACCTGCTTTCCCAGCCGACCATCCAAAGAATTTTCGATACAAGACAATTCCAAGACTCTTTGTTGGAATGGAAAAAATCAGAAACAGTTGCCACTCTTGCAGAAAACGAAACGACCGCAGTCGCTGCAAGCACAGTTACCACAGACCATAATTCAACTTATACGGATTCAACGGCAACACCGCCTCAGACAGATGCTTACTACATTTTCTTAAAGCAGTTTTGGCAGGCAAAAGTCGGCGGAAGTTTAGGGTACAGTTTCAATCAGGCGTTATACAACGGATACAATGAAACTTCCGAAACTACATTTTTGTCCGCTACGGATAAAAATATAGTAGTTGATGGAGGCAACGGCGGCGCTCAACAGGCGTTGAACGAAATCGCAAATATCAAAGGCGGAGAATTTGAATTGCAGTTATACGTGAAAACAAGCATCGGAGACGGAACTCAGGCAAACAACCCTTGGCTGCAAGAGTTGCCTGACCCTGTTACCCGCCTTTCTTGGGACAATTACATCACTATTTCCCCAGCCGATGCAGAAGGTAAATTTATCAATAAGACTAACGGCAGAATGCAGTTGGACGGCTCGCTGGCAGATTTGACCTTAAACGGAAAAACCATAAAAGACATTCCGGTACTCATTCAACCCGGACAAGCCAAAGGCTCTGTCGGATTGGCATTGGGTTACGGACAGCCAAAATCGGGGAAAGTGGGGCAAACAGGCGTAAATGCTTACCCCGCCTACATCGGTTCAAATTTGTTACAATACAGTGTTTCTCTGAAAGATACAGGAGCAATGCACGAATTTGCTTCGATGCAGATGCAAAATACTTTGATGGGAAGATACGAAATTGCGAGAGAAATCCCGCTGGATACTTTTCTGCACGAAGATTCCGAAGAATGGAACAAAGCTCTTGAAATGCACACTTACGTCGGTGAAGAACCTATCGGAAAAATAGATTTGTGGAGAAGTTTTGACGATTCCGACGGACCTCATTTCAATCTTTCTGTTGATTTGAATGCTTGCACAGGCTGCGGATCTTGTATCATTGCCTGTCAGGCGGAAAACAACGTCCCCGTAGTCGGGAAAGAGGAAATGCGCATGTCTCGTGATATGTACTGGCTGCGGATTGACCGTTACTATTCTGCGAAGAAGAAAATTGAACAGAAAGAAGAGATTTTAGAAAATCTTTCCCAAGTTCCGATGTATAAAGAATTGATTGAGCCAAATCCTGACAATCCGGATGTGATTTTCCAGCCTGTGATGTGTCAGCATTGTAATCATTCGCCTTGTGAAACGGTTTGTCCTGTAGCGGCAACCTCGCACGGCAAACAAGGTCAGAACCAAATGGCATACAACCGTTGCGTAGGTACTCGTTATTGCGCCAACAACTGTCCTTATAAAGTGCGCCGTTTCAATTGGTTCAATTATGCTTTGAATGATAAATTTGATTTCAACATGAACAACGACCTCGGAAGAATGGTACTCAATCCGGATATTGCGGTACGTACGCGAGGCGTTATGGAAAAATGTTCTATGTGTATTCAAATGACGCAGGCAACGATTCTTGACGCAAAAAAACAGAACCGGACGGTAGCAGATGGCGAATTTCAGACAGCTTGTTCAAAAGCTTGTTCGACAGGAGCTATCAAATTCGGAGACATCAATGATGCAAATTCCGAAATAGCGAAATTGTCTAAGGATAAGAGAAAGTATGTGTTGCTGGAAGAAGTAGGTACAAAACCTAACGTATTCTACCAATATAAAATTAGAAACAGAAAAGAATCATAAAAATTTAAGAAAAGATTACTATGTCAGGACATTACGAAGCACCTATTCGAGAACCGTTAATCTTAGGCACAAGGACCTATCATGACATTACAGAGGACATCGCCCGCCCTGTGGAAAGCAAAGCGGGAAAACTTTGGTGGGCGGCTTTTACCATAGCATTAATTGCGTTCATCTATGGAATAGGCTGCGTAGCATATACCATTGGTACAGGTATCGGAGTTTGGGGACTAAACAGAACCATAAATTGGGGTTGGGACATTACCAACTTCGTGTGGTGGGTAGGTATCGGTCACGCGGGAACGCTGATTTCCGCAGTGCTGTTGCTCTTCCGCCAGAAATGGAGAATGTCAATCAACCGTTCCGCAGAAGCGATGACGATTTTTGCGGTAATTCAGGCGGCAATTTTTCCCGTAATCCATATGGGACGCCCTTGGCTGATGTATTTTGTATTTCCGATTCCCAACCAATTCGGTTCGCTGTGGATTAACTTCAACTCGCCGCTGTTATGGGACGTGTTCGCCATCAGTACTTATTTTTCCGTATCTGTCGTTTTCTGGTACGTAGGTCTGATTCCCGACTTTGCCATGATTCGCGACCGAGCGATGAAGCCTATCACAAAGAAAATTTACACTATTTTGAGTTTCGGCTGGGGAGGAAAAGCCAAACATTGGCAGAGATTTGAAGAACTATCGCTGGTGCTTGCAGGATTAGCAACTCCGTTGGTATTCTCCGTACACACTATCGTATCTTTCGACTTCTCTACTTCTGTGATTAAAGGCTGGCACTCAACTATTTATCCCCCATACTTTGTTGCGGGAGCTATCTTCTCAGGCTTTGCCATGGTGCAGACCCTGTTGAGTGTCGTTCGAAAAGTCTGCCATTTGGAGCAGTACATCACCAACAAGCATATCGAATACATGAATATTGTAATCGTAGTAACAGGCGGTATGGTAACCGTCGCCTACATTACGGAATTTTTTATCGGCTGGTATTCAGGCAGCCGTTATGAAGACTTCACCTACTTCTCCATAGGAGCGGCAACAGGTCCTTATTGGTGGGCGTTTTGGCTGTTGATTTTCTGCAACGTGCTGTTCCCTGCCACGCTATGGATTAAAAAGTTGAGAACTAATTTCTTATGGACATTTATCATTTCCATAATCATCAATATAGGAATGTGGTTTGAAAGGTTTGACATCATCGTCATCAACCTGTCGAGAGACTACTTGCCCGGCGCATGGACAATGTTCCGACCGTCTATTATAGACGTAGGTATCTTCATCGGAACAAACGGATTCTTTTTTGTATTGTATCTGTTATATGCAAGAACCTTCCCTGTAATTGCGCAGGCAGAGTTGAAAACTATTTTAAAATCTTCGGGAGAAAGTTATAAAAAACATCATTTAGAACATGAGCACCACTAAGATAATATACGGCTTATATGGGGACGACGACCTTCTGTTGGACGGAGTGAAACAACTTCGCAAAAAAGGTATCGACATAGCAGAGGTTTATACTCCGTTTCCTGTCCACGGTTTGGACAAAGCCATGGGATTAAAAGAATCAAGAATGTCAGAGTTTGCTTTCTGTTACGGAGCGCTGGGTTTGACCATTGCCTGCCTGCTCACGTGGTACACTATGAACCACGACTGGGCGCAGAACATCGGCGGAAAACCAAGTTTCACGTGGGCGGAAAATATGCCGGCGTTTATGCCTATCATGTTTGAGCTTACCGTCTTTTGCGCTGCTCACTTGATGTCTATCACTTTCTTTATTTTAAACAGGACATTTCCCGGACAAAAAGCACAAAATCCTGACCCGAGAACTACCGACGACAAATTTTTGATAGAAGTCGCCAATCAGGATTACGATAAAGTGAAAGAAATCCTGATAGCCACAGGAGTTGAAGAAATAACCGTAAAAAATGTTGAAGATGAAAAAGCTGACTAAATATATCATATTATCGACAGCAGGAATTTTAATTTTTGCTTCTTGCAGTAATAAAGAACAGCCTGCATTGGTATATTTTCCGGACATGTACTACCCCGTAGCCTACGACCCTTATCAGGAAGCAGTTGTACCCTATGGAGAACAGACAAGCACCATTCCGCTGTTTGAAAATCAAAACGGAAGAACTGCCTTAGCGCCCGTACCGGGAACGATAGCCCAAAACGAAGACAAAGTGCTTCCGTTGGACGTTCCGGAAGAATATAACGCAGGCTACACGGCTTCCTTAGCGATTGCAAATTCTCCTTTGAATCCTGCCAACAAAAAAGCAGACTTGGCAAGAGGAAAAGATTTGTACAACAAAACCTGCGCTGCCTGTCACGGCACAGTGGGCGACGGACAAGGAACAATTGTTCAATCAGGAGCCTATTCAGGAGTTCCGAATTATAAAGACAGACAAATCACCATAGGTTCAGTGTATTACGTAATAGAACACGGAAGGAACAGTATGGGGTCTTATGCAGGACAACTGCTTCCCGGAGACCGCTGGCGGGTAGCCCTGCATGTGATGAGCGAATTTAAAAAAACTGACGCATCCGCTGTGGCAATAGCAACCACTGCGCCTGCTGAATCAACAGAAGAATCAACCACACAACAACAATAATATCAGAGAGCAATGAAATATATATTTTCTTCCAAATTAAAATTGACCTCCTTAGTATTAATCATCGTAGGATTGATAGCTTTTGGAATTGGAGTTTACTTAAACAATAATATCTCCAATGCTCAAATCAACACGGTATTGGAACACAACGAAGCGCTGGCAGGTCATCAGGCAATGAACTCTACCTACCAAAGCGACGCAACCCATGCCGAGCATTTCAACCATGCCTTAGACCAAATCCACAACAGACCTTGGGCGGCAGTGTTGGTTTCTCTGATGTTGTTTTTCGGAATTTCGGCGACCGCCCTATTCTTCAACAGCGTACAGCACGCAGGTCATGCAGGCTGGTCTATCGTAGTTACGAGAGTGATGGAAGGCATCGCTTCCTTTATTCCTGTCGGAGGATTGGCAATGGTTATATTCATGGTACTGTCTTCCTATGGTTCCGGAGACGGCGGATTTAACCATATTTACCATTGGATGGATCCAAGTTTGACCGACCCTAAATCCCCTCATTTCGATTTGCTGATTAAGTCGAAAGAAGCCTTTTTGAACAGACCGCTTTTTATTATCAGAGCTTTAGTTTATGTGTTGGGTTGTGTTTTCTTTTTGTGGAAAATCAAATCTTTGACACGTAAATTGGACGAAACAAAAGCAAAATCAGACCATAAAAGCATATATAATTGGAGTGTCGGGTTCATCGTATTTTTTGCGCTGGCTTCCGCTGCTTGGGCATGGGACTGGCTAATGTCTATTGACCCGCATTGGTACTCTACACTGTATATTTGGTACACGATGATTAGTTGTCTGGTGTCTTCCGTTGCAGTAATGATTTTGATTTCCCTTTATTTAAAAGGACAAGGAAGTTTGCCCGCTTTCAACAACAATCACCTTCACGATTTGACAAAATTTCTGTTCGGTTTCAGTTTGCTGTGGTCTTACCTCTGGTTTGCGCAGTTCATGCTATACTGGTATGCCAATATTCCGGAAGAAGTAGTTTATTTCTTCGGAAGATACAAATTATACAATGCCACTTATTTCACGATGCTGATACCTAACTTGGTATTGCCATTCTTGATATTGGTAAGCAGTAAAATCAAAAGGAATGCAACGATAGTTGCCGTTATGGCTTGCGTCGTAATTTTCGGACATTTGGTAGATTTCTTCAACATTATCATGCCGGGAACGGTGGGCGCTTTCTGGGGCTTCGGTCTGCTGGAAATAGGAGCGTTCCTGTTCTTCTTGGGCTTGTTTATGTTCGTGGTGATGTATTCCATCAGCAAATTGAACTTAGAACCAAAAGGAAATCCTTTCTACCATGAAAGCGAGATTTACGAATATCCTTTTTAGAAATATTTTTCATTTTTTAAAATTTAGTACATTGAGAAAAAGAGGCTGAGAAAAAGCCTCTTTTTTATAAGCGTAAAAATAAAAAGGTGATTTTGGAGGAGAACAGTAAAATTTCAGACATTGTTAAACACATATAGATATTAATAAAATGATTACTGAATACCAATGATTTAACTTGTTAAAAATGACTGAAATCCATACCACTTCAACAATACCTGTAAATTTAATGCAAAAATATGAAAGCCGAAATCCGGAGCGGGTTGTGTTTTGCTGTTTCTTCGTAAAGAAAAAAAACTTTATTTTTTCAAAACTAACAATAGTTTTTCATAAATTTAGCCGACAAATCAAGGTTCTATTATGCTTGTAAAAACTTACGGAAGCGCAACCTACGGCGTAAACGCCCAAATCATCACCGTTGAGGTCAATGTGGACAAAGGCGTGGGCTATCAGTTAGTCGGAATGCCCGACGTGGCGA
>JAITOO010000007.1 GCA_031289875.1 Flavobacteriaceae bacterium | reverse complement strand
CTTTTCGATGGCGATGAGCAGAAAATCAGAATGATACACCATTTCACCATGTGGCTGTTTATTGTTTTCGTCATTGTCCATGTGTACTTGGTTTTCTTCCATGATTGGCTCGAAGGGCGCGGCGAATCTTCTGCAATGATCAGCGGTTACAAATTCGTGCGCTCCGAGCGGTTCAAGGGGGAAGAACATGAAACCGAGCCGCAAATCGAAACAATTAAGGAGACGTTTGATAATCCCTGACAAATAAAGGTAGCGGAATATATGACACAATTGCTCGACAAAAAACTTTTGCAGGAAAAACTGCAACGAGCAACCGAAATAGCGAGAGAAAATTACAAATAATTATTTATCATATCAATAATTTATAAAAATTGTACATTAACTCTAATTCTCTTACAATTTATCTACAATATTCCATGCAAAAACCCGAACAATTTTGTTCGGGTTTTTGCATTTAAAAAATCTATAAATATTAAAAACAAATGATTACCTTATTTTATTTCTTTCAGCAAGATAGTATAGACCGGATAGTGGTCGCTGTATCCGCCTGTATAGTTGTCGCCTGAAAACGAGCGGAACGGATAGCCTTTCCATTGTCCGTATTGCGAAACCAAGTAGGTTGGGGAATAAACGTTCATTTTCAAGAAGAAATAGCCGTCGTTGGGTTTTGCCAAAGCGGGCGACAAGATATTCTGGTCGAAAAAGTTAAACGAATCTTGATACGCCAGCGTTCCCATTCCTTTTTTGAAGAGTTCTTCTGCGGGACTGAAATAGTTGTTGGCTTTCACGTTTTCTTTTTTGGAAACGGTATTCAGTCCTTTTTTAATGCTCGGGCTGTTCGGGTCGTCGTTAAAGTCGCCCATAGCAAGGATTTTTGCATTCGGCACAGCTTTTTGAATGCTGTCCATAGCAAATTTCAGCACTTTGGCGGCTGCCATTCTGCGCGGCAGGCTCCTCTGTTCTCCGCCTCGGCGGGAAGGCCAGTGATTGACGAGGAAGAACATTCTCTCGCCGTCCAGCAATCCTTCTACCATGAGGATGTCGCGGGTGTATTCTCTCAAACCGGTATCGCCCGTCAAATCGACTTGAAATCTTTTTTGGGAGATGAAAGCAAAACGCTGTTTGTTGTACAGCAGACCGACATCAACGCCGCGCGCATCGAAAGAGTTGAAGTGTGCAAAGCCGTAATCGCCTCCGTGATTTTTCATGGCAGTGCATAAATCTTTGAGTACATGTTCGTTTTCAATTTCAGCCAGACCGATGATTGCGGGAAGAGAGTGGGCTTCCTGTACGCCGATTTCCGAAAAAACTTTGGAAAGGTTGGTCAGTTTTTCGTTGTACTTTTTGGAGTTCCAAACTTTTGTTCCTTTGTAGTAAAATTCATCAGTAAGAATGTGTTGTCTTACTACTTGTTTGCCTTTTAACTTGGCGAAAGTGAGTTCTCCTCTGTAAACGTCCAAGCCTGAGGCGAGTGCGCTGTCTTCGGGTACGCTAACCTGATATTTGGGGTTGTCGGGAGGCAGATTTCCGTTGATTATATCTGCGGATTTAATGGTATCGTACAGATTTTCAACGTTGTAAAAA
Source organism: Flavobacteriaceae bacterium (assembly GCA_031289875.1). Taxonomy (GTDB): domain Bacteria; phylum Bacteroidota; class Bacteroidia; order Flavobacteriales; family Weeksellaceae; genus Apibacter. The sequence goes on along the minus strand of JAITOO010000007.1, from coordinate 12,045 downwards.
ACGACAGATGCAGCCTTGTACTGTTTCTGTGCTTGGAGGTTGCAGCTGATTATTAAAATCAGCGAAATGAAAACATAGTCTATGATTTTTCTCATGAGTACAAAATTAATGTGTTATTTTTCTGCAAATATATAATAAAAATTCCTATCTTTGTCCATGATAAATTTCACTAAAAATTAAAATTCAAATCAAGATGACTAAATTTTTATTTAACTGTTTGGCGGTGCTGTTTTTCTCACAGCTTTTAAACGCCCAAACTATGGTTTTCGGTTATTTGAAAGACCAAAACGGAAAACCCATAGAATTGGCAAACGTAAGTTTGGGAGACAACCAGACCACTCAGACAGACAAGGTAGGGTATTTTCAATTCAAGGAAGTCCTTGCCAGCGTGTACACGATTTCTATCGGTAAGACAGGGTATGTGCCAAGAACTTTTACTATTACTGTTTCTTCCGACGAAACCAAAAAGAATTTGGGAGACGACATCAGGCTGGAATACAACCCTGCCCAAGCAGAGGTAGGTATGGTTACCCTGACCGATGATGAGCTCTCTACAGACGAAGGTTCGTCCTTAGGACAGACAGGTATCGGGCTGCTGCAATCTTCCCGCGACGTGTTTTCCAGAACCGCCGCTTTTGAACTCGGCGCTTACTGGTTCAGAACCAGAGGTACGGACAACCGCTACAGCAACATCATGTTCAACGGTATTCCTATGGCTAAGGCTGCCTCCGGAAGACCCAATTTCGGAAACTGGGGAGGTTTGAACAACGTTGTCCGCTATCCATATGAAATGGTGGAAGGCAACAATGTTTCCGATTATTCTTTCAGCGATTTGGGAGGAACTACCTATTATGATACGCGCGCTTCCAGTTACAGAAAAGGTCTCAACCTGACCTACTCTTTCGGAAATCGAACCTACCAACACCGCGTAATGGCAACCTATTCCACCGGAATGCTGCCGTCGGGCTGGGCATTTACCCTCTCAGGGTCAAGAAGATGGATGGCAAACGGGGTGATTGAAGGAACATACTCCGACTCTTACGGTTATTTTGCCGCCATTGAAAAGAAATTTTCAGACAAAAACCGTTTGAGTTTTACTGCTTTCGGTGCACCGACAAGAAGAGCAAATTCAAGCCCTAACACGCAGGAAGTGTACGACTTGGGCGGAAAGAACTATAACGCTTATTGGGGCTGGCAAGATGGCGAAAGAAGAAACGAACGCGTGCGCCGTTATTTCGAGCCTGTTTTTATGCTGAGCGATGATTGGGATCTTTCTCAATACACCAAATTAATTACTACGGTTTCCTATCAATTCGGTCAGGACAAAAGGTCGAGATTGAACTGGTATCAGGCAGATAATCCGTCTCCAATATATTACAAAAATCTGCCGAGCTATTTGATGGAATTGGCGAGAAGAGCAAAAGCAACCGACTCTAATTCCGACGTTTCCTATTTCTTGGGCGCTTACCAAAATTTGTACAATGCTTGGACAAACAATGACGAATCCATTACGCAAATTAACTGGGCGTCTTTGTACAACGCCAACTACAACGCTCCATTGGCAACCGACCCTTACACGGGAGAGACCGGACACAGAGCTACTTATTTTTTGGTTGATGACGTAGTGAAGGACAAAACGCTGAATGCAGCTATCCACTTGCAGTCTCAGTTAGATACAAACGTGAAGTTCTTCCTGAATTTGAACTATCAAAATCTCGTTTCAGAGAACTACCGCGAAGTGAACGACTTACTTGGCGCAGATTTTGCCCTGAATAGAAGTTCCTTCCTCAAAGGAGACGGTACAGATGCCTCTGTTGATAACTTCAACCTGTTGAACCCTAACAGCGTAGCCAGAAAAGGAGACAAAATAGAATACGACTACAAACTGTACAGCCAGTTCTTGACGGCAAATGCCACCACAAGAATCAATGTGAACCGCTGGGACGTTGCAGTGTCTGCCTTGCTGAGCTGGAACGGATCTCACCGCTTTGGAGAATATCAAAACGGTTTGTATGCCGACAACTCTTACGGCAGCAGCAAAAAACAAAATTTCTTTGATTTTGGACTTAGAGGAACCCTCACGTACAAAATCAACGGAAGAAACTTCATCGTGCTGAACTCAACCTACTACACCGAAGCTCCGACTTTGAACGAGATTTACGTCAATCCAAGATTGGCAAATGTTGTTACGCCTGATTTGACCAGTCAGAAAATCAATTCCAACGACATTACGTACAACCTGAGAACACCCGGATTCCGTGCAAGAGTTACAGGATATTACACCAAAATCAAAGACGGCGTAGAAGTCAGCCGTTACTATGCCGAAGGTTTGGACTTGTCCGATTATACTCCTGCCGCAGGAAGCGTGGTAACCAACATCGCCGACGTAAATACTTTTGTATCGGAAGTATTGACAGGCGTTGAAAAAGATTTCTTGGGCGTGGAAGCCGGTTTTGACTGGAAAATTATTCCAACTTTGACTTTCACGGGCGTAGCCGCCGTAGGGCAATATACCTACAAAAACAATCCGGATTTGTACATTATGACGGATACATTCAACGGCATGCCGTACTTTGGAAAAGCCTACATCAAGGATTACAAAATGTCCGGAACTCCGCAGAAAGCCTATTCCGCAGGTTTGCGTTACAACAGCCCTGATTACTGGTGGTTCGGCGTAACAGGAAACTTCCTGCAAGACATCTATTCCGATATTTCCTATCTGGCAAGAACGCTGAACTTTGTGATGGAAAGCGACCACTACGCCTATCCGGGTGCAAACCCTGAAACCGTACATCAAATTTTGAAACCACAACAGTATCAAGATGTGTTCATGCTCAACGCCAATATCGGCAAGTCTTTCCGCTTCGGAAAATACAACGTCGGAGCAAGCCTTTCTGTGAACAACATTCTGAACAACAGAAAATATGTTACAGGAGCATTTGAGCAGGGAAGATATTCCAACTACAAAGACCTTGCAATTGACAAAAACAGAGACGAATTTTATTCTTCGATGGGAATCCAGAATAAAGCCTATTCGGTATTCGGAAACAAACTGTTTTACGACACGGGAAGAACCTATTTCTTTAGTGTATATTTAAGATTTTAATTAATTAAATTCAACAAGTAAAGATGAAACGATTTATAAAAAATATATTAATTCTGAGCATTTTACCGCTTGTATCCGCTTCTTGCGTACACGACGACGATTACAATGCTCCCGAAAAAGGAGGCTCAAGCGTATGTCAAACTTTAACGCCGACTACCGACATTCCGAGCATCATAGCTGCCGCTCCTGCGGGAGTTGCCGCCATGTTTGCCAAAGATAGCCAAGTTGTGGAAGGTTACGTAATTTCCTCAGATGCGTCGGGAAATATCTACAAAAACATGTACATTGTTACCGCTGACGGAAAAACAGGTTTGCAGTTGAGCGTAAACCAGTCCAACCTGTACAATCACTATCCGTTAGGTTCAAAAGTATATGTACACTTAGATAGCCTGTACTACGGAAAACAGTATGACATGACGATGATAGGAACGCTGCCTACGCAACCGTCCAAATATGTGGTTGACCAAATCCCTTCGGGATTGATTGCCAAACATATTATTTTGTCCTGCGACGACGCAAAAAACGATGACGATTTGGTCATCAAGACCAATGCAGCAGGAAATCCTCTAACTATGGCTGATTTGAATGATTCTTATTTAAATACGCTGGTAGAAATCACCGGAGCAGCTTTCACCGATGCCGGCGGTACTTTTGTGAGGGGGAATATCACGACCGACAATTATCTCGTAGGAACTCCAAGCGTTGATGTCAGAGTAAGCAACTATTCCGATTTTGCCAACTTGCCGATTCCTTTTGGTAAAGGAACAATAAGAGGCATATTAACCAAATATACCACTTACTATCAATTAATGCTTCGGAGTTATAACGATGTTACAAACTTTTCAGGCGAGCGGGCTATATTTTCCGAAACTTTCAACAATGTGGCAGACGTTGCCAACAGACCTAAATTGGGCGTTGCTACAGGTTTCGACAATGGCAATCCCGTAACCTACAGCGATGTGGAGGGAAGAGCAGACATTCGTCAAACAGCCGCACTGAATCCTCACGTATGGCTTCCTGCCAACTACGATTCTTATGTAACTATATCGGGAATCAATACTACAGGTTATCACAATTTAAGACTGCAGTATTCTTTTGCTGCCAACGGCGTAACCGATACGGACAAATTGATAGTTCGATGCAACGGCGTGGATTTGACTGTGCCTTCGCAAGCGATTACCACAACGAATACTTTTGTTTATATAGAACTTCCTGACGACATTCCTTCTGCCAATGCAATCACTATTGAATTTTATGCAAAAGCAAGTAATAACACAGTAGGTTTCAGATTAGACAATGTTGTAATTACAGGTATAAAAAATTAAATTAATTTAATTAAGAAAAATGAAAACAAGACAAATATTATATAACATGGCAGCAGCGGCTCTTGTCAGTTTGCCATTGTTGAACTCCTGCGTGGACAACGACGACTACGCTACAGTTCCCGTACCGCCGAAAGAATTTTACATGGAAACTTTTGACAGTATCAAAGACGCTGCATCTGCGACCCACCCGAAAGTCAATGCTGCCGTTGGTTATGACGACACTATTGTGGTTTATAAAGACCCAACCAATCGGGCAGACATACGCGTAGTCTCTTCCGTCAAAAGCGGAAGCCCTTTTGTATGGATTCCGTATAACACGCAGGGAATGACTCCGGCTTCTTTTATGATTAACAATCTTTTGCATTACACAGAGAACAGAAGCAATATATCTCTGATTTATCGTTTCAATGACGCCGCTGTGTATGACCCTGGAACGACCTCCAATACCAACAAGCTGATTTTGAAACTGAACGATGAGGAATATCCTGTGCCAAGCAAAGAAATTACCACCGCCAATGGAAGAAATACGTACGTGGATGTTTGGATTCCGCTCCCCGACTCTATTGGAGGTGCAAAACTAAACAAGATTGAGTTTAGCAATCCTACAAGTAATGGTTTCCGCCTTGACGACATCAAGTTAGTCGAAAATTATACGCCAATGAAGAAATAACTTACTATTATTGTAAAGAACGGCGTGTGCATTGCGCCCAAAAGACCCTCAGGAGAGCAATTTCCTGAGGGTCTTTTCTTTTTAAAACTTTGTCTTCCGCATAACTTGTCCGAACCAAAAAATACAGGCGGACAAACGCTCGGCAGAGAATAACCAAGAATCTGTGATTGGCGCACACGTAACATCATGCAGGTTTTGTCCGCTGATTTTCAATAAAAAAAATAAAAAATCGCTCCGTTTTTCTAAAAAATTCTTAAAAAACTCGTTACTTTGTGGTTTTTAAAAAATATCGTATGTTACAATCCATGACGGGTTACGGCAAAGCAGAAATTAATACGGGCAATCTTAAAATCTCTGTAGAAACTAAGGCGTTAAACAGCAAGACGTTAGATATGTTTACCCGCATTGCGCCGAGATATAAATCCAAAGAGCTGGAAATCCGAAAGCTCATCAATGACAAACTGCTGCGCGGAAAAGTTGATTTTTCCATAACTATTGAAAATCTGGGAGACAAACCGACCGCCACCCGAATCAATGCCGGTTTAGTGAAAAATTACGTCGCAGAACTTGAAAATCTGGACATTGAAGGAACAAAGCTCGACTTTCTTAATATGGCTGTCCGCATGCCTGAAATTTTTGGCACGCAAGACGAAAAAATTGACGGACAAGAATATAACGACTTGATTTCGTGTATCCATTCTTCTCTTGACTGTGTCATCGAATTTAGAAAAGAAGAAGGAAAATCGCTGGAAACCTTGTTGAAAGAATACATCGTAAACATTCTCAACAGCCTTTCAAAAATAGAACCGTATGAGCCTGAACGTTTGCGGGATATAAAAGGAAAATTGCAAACTCAGTTAGCCGAACTCCAAATCCAGCACGACGACCAGCGTTTTCATCAAGAAATGATTTATTACATTGAAAAATTAGACATCAGCGAAGAAAAAAACAGGCTCAAACAACACTGCAAATACTTTTTTGAAGTCATGGAAAACGAAGCGCAGTCGGGCAAGAAACTCGGCTTCATCGCTCAGGAAATGGGACGGGAAATCAACACTATCGGCTCAAAAGCGAATCATTCCGAAATCCAAAAATTAGTCGTGCTGATGAAGGACGAACTCGAAAAAATCAAAGAACAAACCAATAACGTATTCTAAATCATGGGATTAATCTATCAAAAACCCGGTGGAGACACATTTGAATTAAAATCAGGCTTGTTACCGGGAAAAATGGCAGAAGGCAAACTCATCATCTTTTCAGCGCCCTCAGGCTCAGGCAAAACAACCCTTGTGAAGCACCTTTTAAAGCACATTCCGGAACTTTCTTTTTCCGTGTCCTGCACCACCAGAGACAAGCGCAAAAATGAAATCGACGGCAAAGATTATTACTTTTTAACCGTTGATGAATTTAAACAAAAGATTAAAAATCAGGAATTTATAGAATACGAGGAAGTCTATGGCGGACGATATTACGGCACGCTTCACACAGAAATTGATCGCTTGTGGAACGCCGGCAAACACGTCATTTTCGATATTGACGTAAAAGGCGGGCTGAACCTTAAAAAACAGTTCAAGGAGCGGGCTTTGGCAGTTTTCGTTTCTCCTCCGTCACTTACAGAACTCGAAAAACGCCTGCGCGAACGTTGCACCGAAAGCGAAGAAACATTGAAAATGCGCCTTGACAAAGCTGACAAGGAACTTTCCTACGCCAAAGATTTTGATGTGGTTTTGGTGAATGAAAATTTAGAAAAAGCCGAAATAAAAGCCGAAAAATTAGTTAAATCTTTTTTGAATTTGCAGTAGATGCAAAAAAATCGAAGAAAAAAGAAAAAAACGTCCTTTTTTGTCAGAAATTCACGGCAATTTTATTATTGGCTCACGGGAATTGTTATTGTTCTGGCTTTGTTGTTTTTCTTCCGAACTACGCTGGAAATGTATTATTACGTTTTAAAAGGAAGATTTCAAAAAGCCGATTATTCTTATTCTCAATTAGATGCGAAGAGAAGCAAAGCTGAAGTGGCGAAAATTCAGTTCGTTTTGAGCGAATATTACGGAAATGCTTTCGGCATCGACCTCAGCCGCCATCAAGGGGAAATAAAATGGGACAGCCTTGCAGAGATGACTGAAAGGATTCCCATATCTTTCGCTTTTGTGCGGGCAACACGGGGCGTTCTTGTGCAAGACCCTTTTTTCGGTACAAACTGGGAAAAATTGAAAGAAAAGAATATCCTTCGCGGAGCATATCATTATTATGATGTGAATAAAAATTCCACCGAACAGGCACACAACTTCCTGAGAACCGTGCAGTTGGAAAAAGGCGACTTGCCGCCTGTTCTTGATGTAGAGGACATTCCGTCCGAACAGTCTTTGAAACTGCTGAAAAAAGGCTTGCTCAATTGGTTGAAAATCGTTGAAAATGCGTATCAAATCAAGCCGATTATTTATTCCAATGATGCGTATTTCATCCATCATATTGCTGATTTAGACCTTTCTTCGTACCCAATTTGGGTAGCAAATTATAATTTGATAAAAGAACCTCTGCACGAACGGTGGACGTTTTGGCAATTCTCTGAAAAAGGGATAGTTAAAGGCATCAACCGGAATTTTGTAGATTTGAATGTCTTTAACGGTGATATTTCTGCCCTTCGGAAAATGACGGTGGAATAAGAGGCGAGGTTGATATTTCTTAGTAATATGTTGTTATATAGCGATTTATAGCAAAGAGTGTATAATTATAATTTCATAAAATCAGAAAATTTTCCTTTACAATAAAAATTATTTATTTTTGCATTAATTATGAAAGCATTAATTATTGTCGATATACAAAACGATTTTCTTCCCGAAGGGAATCTTCCTGTGAATGAAGGAGATACAATAATTCCTTTGGTAAACGAACTGCAAAAAAATTATGATTTAGTCGTAGCAACTCAGGATTGGCATCCGTCTAATCATCAGAGTTTTGCGTCTCAGCATGAAGGAAAAAAACCTTATGACTCTATTGAATTGCTCGGCTTAGACCAAACGTTGTGGACTGACCATTGCGTGCAAGGAACTTTCGGAGCAGAATTTCCCAAAGAGCTGAATCAGAATCTGATAGAAACTATTTTCAGAAAAGGAACGGAAACACAAATAGACAGTTATAGCGGATTTTTTGATAATGGAAAGTTAAAGTCCACAGGATTAGCGGATTATCTTAGAGGAAAGCAAATAACAGAAATTGATGTGTGCGGACTTGCTGCCGATTTTTGTGTGTATTTTACCGCCAAAGATGCAGTAGTACAAGGATTTAAGACGAGAATTTTGGAACAAGCCACAAAACCTATTTTTGCAGACAATTTTGAGAAAATCAAAGAGGAGTTTGTGAAGATGGGCGGAGAAATTGCCTGATAATAAGGAGATTGCAATAAAAAACCCCACCCAAAGGGCGGGGTCAAAACTAACTACTATGAAAAATTCACTGCCTTATGAACGAGCAATAAAAATCAAAACTCATGCCAAACTTTCACTTTTTGCTTGAAATGACAGAGGAAAGTTAAAACAGAATCACTGCTTGTCCTAAATAAAAAAACACCCTAAGTAAAGGGGTTATAAACAGACAGCATTGTTAAATACCTATAGATTTTAATGAAATAGAACTGAATACCAATAATTTAACTTGTTGAAAATGTCCGAAATCCACATCTGCTTAACAATGTCAAAATGGGAACGACACTCAAAAGGCGCTGTTTTTGTTTTTGAATCCTTTTCATCTGCCTGCCGAAAAAGTCATATTTTTTCATTAAATTTGAGCCAAAAATAAAAAGCAGCTTTTTATATGTCAAAGATTTTAATTGTTGAAGATGAAGACGTTATCCGCAGAGTGCTAAAAAACATTCTTTTGGACGAAAATGAAAATTTTGAAATAGATGAAGCTGCCGACGGTGCAGCGGGGAAATCCCTCATTGACAAGAATGATTACGACTTGGTTCTTTGCGATATCAAAATGCCGAAAATGGACGGCGAGGAATTGCTGAATGCTGTGATGCCTGAAAAACCGACTCTTCCGTTTGTGATGATTTCAGGACACGGAAACATTGATGTTGCCGTGAATTGCATCAAAAAAGGCGCTTTTGATTACATTTCCAAACCGCCTGATTTGGGGCGACTGTTGAGCGCAGTACGTAATGCGCTGGACAAGAAGGACTTGATTTATGAAAACCAAAAACTTTTCACACAGAACAAAATTCTCAAAAAGAAAGTAAGCAAAAAATACGAAATGATTGGTTCTTCCTCAAAATTAGAAGAAATCAAGGGTATCATCAACAAAGTATCCCCAACCGATGCACGCGTTTTGATTACAGGCGCAAACGGCACAGGAAAAGAGTTGGTGGCACACGCCATTCACGAAAAAAGCGAACGTTCAGCTATGCCGATGATAGAAGTAAATTGTGCTGCTATTCCTTCCGAATTGATTGAAAGCGAGTTGTTTGGACATGTGAAAGGCTCTTTTACGGGAGCAGTCAAGGACAAACAAGGAAAATTTGAATTGGCAAACAAAGGAACGCTTTTCTTGGACGAAGTCGGAGATATGAGTTTGTCTGCACAGGCAAAGGTTTTGCGGGCTTTGCAGGAAGGCAAGGTAAGTCGCGTGGGCAGCGACGGCGAGGTTTCCGTTGATGTACGCGTGATTACCGCTACCAATAAGAACTTGAAAGAAGAAATTCAGCAAGGAAAATTCCGAGAGGACTTGTTTCACCGCTTGTCCGTCATTGAATTGAAAGTGCCGTCGCTGAAAGAGCGTAAGGAAGACATACCGCTGCTGGTGGAACATTTTTCGCAGATTATTGGCGAAGAATACGGCGCACAGCCGAAGAAATTCTCGCCCGAAGCATTGGAACTGCTGCAAACGTTCGAATGGACAGGCAACATACGCGAACTGCGCAACGTGGTGGAACGCCTGATAATTCTCGGTGCGAACCCTGTTACGGTAGAAGATGTGAAAAGTTTTTGTTAGAAAATGATAGAAAAAACGAAACCCACAATAATCAACGGCGACAGTTAGAAACTGACTGAAAAACAGTGTTATAGAAAAATGAATTTTATCAAAGTTTTAATTAAATAGGATATTTATGAAGAAAAATGTAGGTATATTAATTTTTGAAAATGTAGAGGTTCTTGATTTTGCAGGTCCCTTCGAAGTTTTTTCGGTTTCATCGGAAATACATAATCATTCTCTTTTTAATACCTTTTTAATTTCAGAAACTTTAGAAACAATCAACACCATTAATGGTATGTCTGTCCAGCCTAAGTATAATTTTGAAAACGCACCTCACATTGATATTTTAATTATTCCAGGAGGCGCTGGTACTAAGATAATTAAAGATAATTCCACCTATTTAAAATGGATAAAAAAGACATATCTATCCTGTGAGTATATGTTAAGTATTTGTTCCGGCGCTAGAATAATTGCAAATTTAGGAATGTTAAAAAATAAACCCTTTTGTACACATCAAGAGGTTTATGATGAAATAGTTGAATTAGAAAAAACCGGTTTACCTCAAAAAAATAAAAGATATACTCATTTTGATAATGTCTATACTTCCGGTGGTATATCTGCAGGCATAGATTTGTCTTTTGAAATTTTAAAAAAGATTCATGGAAATGATATAACAAATTCTACTATACAATGTATGGAATACAATTTAAATTTTAACACTAATGAATAAAGAAGTTGGACGATTTGGTTGTATCGTATCATTTGCGTATCTTTTCGGCTCAAATCGTATCATTAAAAATTGTAAGGTATTGGTAATAAAGTATTTGATTTTCGGTTAAATGTTGATTGGGATTTAATAAACGCAATCAGCGCTATTGACCGTTTTGATTCGGAATGGACGGCGATTGAACGACGCGAAGGGCAAAGTTTGCGGCAGTTGAAAAGCATTGTCTGGAAAATAATGAGCTAATATAGGAATTAGGAATGAAATTTAAAATAATGATAAACCGTCCCCGAAAGGGAATAAAAAAAAGAAGATTGAAAATATGATTTGGAAAATAATACTGTTCGTTTTTATAACATTCTTTTTTACTGCAATATTAGCTATTAGCCAGCAGAAAACAAATTTAAGTTTCGAAAGAATAACCCTCCCTCAATTAGCTCCTGCCATTACAGTATTGATACTCTTTTTGATATATGGGAATTTACCTGCTTCGATAAACTTTAGTCTTGATAAATCTATTTTGTGCAAATCATTAATTGCTTTCGTTTTTCCCTTGATTTTATTTGCAATTACCTTTTTTATTGGCAAGCAAATCGGTTTGAATGTAAAGATTACCGAGAAGTTATCAAAACTTATTCCTGTAATGCTTGTCGGAATGTTACTTGGTGCGTTGGGAGAAGAAATCGGTTGGCGAAGTTTTTTACAGCCGGTTTTAGAGAAAAAGAGTTCGATATTATTCGCTTCAATTATTATTGGACTCATTTGGGGATTATGGCATGTCGGACATTATAAAAACGGATTTCTTTTTATGACGGGATTTCTTCTTTTTACAACATCAGCTTCAATTATCATAGCTTGGTTGCTTCGGAACACAGAATACAATTTGATTGTTGCAGCCATATTCCATCTGTCGATAAATATCGGATTTGTATTTTTCTTTTACAATTCGTTGGAAGACGGCAAATTTATGCTGATAAATGGAATTGTTTGGTTGATTCCTGCAATCGGAATAATTATTATGAATGGAAAAGTTTTTTACGAGATAGCAAAATAAATTCAAAATGAACACAGGCGAAATACTTATATACGAAACTCCTAACGGCAATATCAAGATTGATGTCCGTTTAGAAGATGAAACGGTTTGGCTGACGCAAGACCAAATGTCGATTCTTTTTAATAAATCAAAGTCAACGATAAATGAACATATAAAGAATATATATGCAGAAAATGAGTTGATTGAATATGC
>JAITOO010000005.1 GCA_031289875.1 Flavobacteriaceae bacterium | reverse complement strand
AATGCCTAAGCAAATGGATTTATATCCCGGCGTGAATATCGGAATACTGAACAGTGGTTTTGGTGTCGGCGGACATTTAGGTTTCAGGTATTTCTTTAATGACAAATTTGGAGCTTTTGTTGAAATCGGTTCGCACGGTACGCTGGGCGTGAGCATCAACTTGTAAGGAAACAACGAAAAGTTAATAGATTTTTTGTGAATGAAATAATTAATGGCTGGCTTTTAAAAATATGGGTATCTTTCTAATTGATTTTTAAACTATTTTTAGAGTCGCTGATACTTTGATATTTTCACCAAGAAAACAAAAACAGGTTCAAATACACAAATCTCTTTGGCTTAAATCTAAAAAAAACGTATTTTAACATTTGTTTGCTTTTTCATTGAAATGTTAAAAAAATTAGTCGGTCAGTAGTGTTTTTAAGAACAAAATAAATAGAAGACCCATAGAAAAACTCTCCTTTCAAACGTCCTCTAAAATTTTTTACGCATCTTTGTTCTGACTTTTGTCGCTTTTAGTTGTTGAATCTACTCTAAAAATGAACCCTTAAATAAATCTTGCAAAAACAAAACAAATCCGTATATTTGCAAACTTAAAAATAATCAGGGACGAGTTCCCGCAAATTAAAATTTTATGGCAGTAAAAATCAGATTACAAAGACATGGAAAAAAAGGGAAACCTGTTTTCCATATTGTCGTAGCCGACGCAAGAGCAAGACGCGACGGTCGTTACATCGAAAGAATCGGAAGCTATGTTCCAACCACCAATCCTGCAACTATTGAATTAGACGTTGATAGAGCGGTGGATTGGCTGGAAAAAGGCGCACAACCTACGGACACAGCCCGCGCAATCCTTTCTTACAAAGGAGCGTTGCTAAAAAAACATCTGAAAGGAGGCGTGAAAAAAGGCGCATTCTCCGATGAAGAAGTTGAAAAACGTTTCCAAAAATGGCTGGAAGAAAAAGAAAAAGCTATTCAAGCGAAAAAAGAAGGCTTGACCACTTCCAAAGAACAGGCAAAAAAAGAAAAACACGAAGCTGAAAAGAAAATAAACGAAGCTCGTATCACTGCTCAACAAAAAGCATTAGAGCCTGAACCTGAAGCTGTTTCGGAAGTTGAAGCTGTTTCGGAAGAAGAACAAAACGATGCGGAAAAAGTAGCCGAAGAAGTAGCCGAAGAAATCATTAAAGAAGATGAAACCGCTACCGACGCTGCTGCTGCAGAAGAAAAACCCGAAGCCTAAATCATGCGTTTGGAAGATTGTTACTATTTAGGCACAATCACCCGTACACACGGTTTGCAGGGACATTTGGTCGTAAAATTAGACACCGATAACCCGCAGGCTTACAACAACTTGGAATCGGTATTGGCAGATTTCAACCATGTGCCGGTTCCTTTTTTTATTAAACAATGTTCCCTTTTGGGAAACAATGCCTTGAAAATCAAATTTGAAGACGAAAGCATTGATGTTCAAAAATTTATCGGCATAGATTTGTATCTGCCGTTAAGTTCCCTGCCCCCGCTTCAAGGCAAACAGTTTTATTATCACGAAATTATCGGTTTTGACTTGCAGAACGAAAACCGCTGGTCAGCAGGAAAAATAACCGCCGTCCATGACAATTCTCCGCAAGTTTGTTTCATAATTAAAACGCCCGAAGAAAAAGAACTTTATATTCCCATTATCAACGATTGGATAATCGACGTAAACCGCTCGGAACGTTTCATTTCCATGACCCTCCCCGAAGGAATTTTAGACCTTTAAACTTACAATGATTAATATCATTGAAAAAAATTCATTCTAATTCAAAAAAAATTCATACTTTTATTGCGAAAAATAAACCACAGATGGAATATTTAAGTTTTGAATTACCCATAAAAGAATTGGAAGACCAATTGGCTAAAGCCAAATTGGTAGGACAAGAGAGCGGCGTAGATGTCAGTTCTACTTGCAAACAAATTGAAGACAAAATTCAAAAAGAAAAAGAAAGAATTTACGGGCATCTCACCCCTTGGGAACGAGTACAGCTTGCCCGCCACCCCAACCGTCCTTATACGCTGGACTACTGCAGCGCCATTACCGACAGTTTTTTGGAACTTCACGGCGACAGAAGATTTGCCGACGATCCAGCGATGATTGGAGGCTTGGCAACTATTGACGGTCAATCTTTTATGATTGTCGGAATGCAAAAAGGACGCAATACCAAAGAACGCCAATACAGACGTTTCGGAATGCCCAACCCCGACGGATACCGCAAGGCACTGAGATTGATGTATGTAGCAGAAAAATTCAACATTCCGATTGTTGCGCTTATCGACACTCCGGGTGCGTATCCCGGACTGGAAGCGGAAGAACGCGGACAAGGCTCTGCCATTGCCGTTAATATCTTCGAGATGTGTGCCATCAAAGTGCCAATCATCTGCATCATCATCGGAGAAGGAGCAAGCGGCGGCGCATTGGGCATCGGCGTAGGCAACAAAGTAATAATGATGGAAAATACTTGGTATTCTGTTATTGCACCTGAAAGTTGTTCTTCAATTCTTTGGAGAAACTGGGATCACAAAGCGGAAGCTGCTGAAAATCTGAAACTGACGCCCGAAGATTCTTTAAAATTAGGAATCATAGAAGAAATCATTAAAGAACCGCTCGGCGGCGCTCACTACGACCCTGAATCTGCATACAAAGCAGTAAAAAAATCAATTCTGCAAGCCTACAATGAATTTAAAACCATGTCTGCCAAAGAGTTGGTAACTCACAGACAAAATAGATTCATCAATTTAGGCGTTTACAGCGAATAAAAAAGGTTTTTGAATATTTATTATTTAAGAAACTGCTTTCATTTTTGAGGCGGTTTCTTTTTTATTGTATCGAAAAACCATAAAAAAATTCAAAACCTGTGTCAAACTTCTATAGTCTTCGGCATTGTGTAGCATCGCCATTTTCTTGATATTTACGCCTTGTATGAAAAATAACACTGATTCAGCATCGGCTGTCCGATAAAATTTGTACTTTTGCTCATGGTTATTACTTGTTTTGTTGTGATTACAAAGCATAACCTTTGAGCAGTTACTACAAAATGCTCGCTCTCTTATTTTTTAGCGGACAGTAGTGATTTTATATACACCCAAATTGATTTTCACATGAAAAAAGAGAATCACAAATACATCAATAGAGAAATCAGCTGGCTGAAATTCAATGCCAGAGTGTTGCAGGAAGCGGCTGACAAGCGCAATCCATTGCTGGAAAGACTGCGTTTTTTGGGAATTTACTCCAACAATTTGGACGAATTTTACAAAGTGCGCTACGCCTACATCGTCCATATTTTGCAGTTTGAAAAAAGCGCCTACAAAAACATCGTCGAAGAGCAGGACGCAAACGAACTTTTGAAAGAAATCAACAAGGCGGTTTCTCATCAACAACAGAAATACGACAAGATTTACGAACAAATCATCAAGGAACTCGACAAGGAAAAAATTTCCCTCATTGACGACAAATCCATACCTGCGGTTTTAGAACCTTACATCAAGAATTTTTTTGAGAACAAACTCAGCCATAACATTACGGTATTATATTGGAAACCGGGAGACAAAACGCCGAATCTGAAAGACAACGAAGTATTTTACTTAGTGGTAACGATGATTAAAAAGAACAAAAAACAACAGTACGCACTGATTGAAGTCCCGACCGACCGTTTTTCGCGGTTTCTGGTGCTTCCCGATATTGGAGACAAGCATTATGTCATATTTTTGGAAGATGTTATCCGCTATCATTTGAAAGAAATTTTTAGTATTTTCAAGTTTGAAAAAATCGAAGCAAAATCCGTCAAAATCACCAAAGACGCCGAATTGTCCATTGATAATGATATACAAATCAGCTTTTTAGAAAGTATTGTAGAAGGTTTGAAAGAACGTCGCAAAGGTCAGCCTGTGCGAATGGTTTACGACAAGACGATTGATGCTTCCACGCTCCATTTCCTAAAAAAAATGCTCGGTTTGGACGATTATGACAGCGTTGTTTCGGGAGGAAAATACCACAACAAAAAAGATTTTATGAAATTCCCGACTTTGGGTCGGAAAGATTTGGAATACAAAAAGATAACTCCTGTCATTCCGAAAAATCTGTCGGAACACCCCAACTATTTCAAAGCGTTTAGCAAAGAAGACACGCTGATTTACACGCCCTACTACGACTATTCCGTGTTTTTGAAATTTTTGCGCGCCGCCGCCATTGACCCGCGCGTGAGGAAAATCAAGATTACCGTTTACCGAGTAGCCGATGATTCCCAAGTACTTAGCGCACTTTTGAACGCTGCCAAAAACGGCAAAGAAGTTACGGCGGTTTTGGAACTCCGCGCCCGTTTCGACGAAGCGCATAACATCAAGTGGTCTAGAATGTTGCAAGATGAAGGCGTGAAAGTCATCTTCGGCGTACGAGGACTGAAAGTCCATTCTAAAATCGGAATTATTGAAAGAGAGCCGCAACGCGGATTTGCCGAAAAATATGCTTTCGTTTCCACAGGAAATTTTCATGAAGGAACCGCCCGCGTTTATACCGATTTCACTCTTTTCACTTCAAGCGAAGCGATAGTCAATCAAATAGACGAAATTTTTAATTTCTTCAATACCAATTATTTGGTCAAGCAATATCGGGACATTATGGTCAGTCCGTGGGGTATCCGCCGCCGTCTGATTTTGGGCATCAAACGCGAAATCAAAAATCAAAAAGCGGGGCTTCCCGCTCAAATCAATATCAAAGCAAACAGCCTCTGCGACAAGGAAATCATTGATTATCTGTATGAAGCGAGCCGAAACGGAGTGGAAATACGAATGCAGGTCAGAGGAATCTGCTCTTTGATTCCCAACATTGAAGGGCTGAGCGAAAATATCAAAGTTGTCAGCGTGGTTGATAAATTTCTGGAACATGCGAGAATTTACTGGTTTAAAAATGCGGGCGAAGACTTGGTTTACCTCTCGTCGGCAGACATTATGCCGCGAAATTTAGACCACCGCGTAGAAGTCGTCTGTCCGATTGAATCCAAAAAAAACAAGCAGGAACTCATGAGAATTTTTGAACTCGGATTTTCCGACAATGTCAAAGGGCGTTTGATACAAGAGGGTTTGGAAGAACCGTACCAGCGAAACCGAAAAAAGAAAAATCGCTCGCAAGAAACTATTTACGAATACCTCAAAGAAATGAACAAGAAATGAACATATTGACTTATGCTGCCATAGACATCGGGTCTAACGCCGTAAGACTCTTGATTAAAACCATTTATGAGACTTCGAACGGAACGGTTTTCAATAAGACGAGTTTAGTTCGCTCTCCGATTCGTTTGGGCGATGATGTTTTTACTCAAAGCAAAATTTCCGAGAAAACCATTCAGCGTCTCGGCGATGCGATGAAAGCCTATCACTTGTTGATGAACATTTACAACGTCGATAAATACAGGGCTTTCGCTACTTCTGCGATGCGCGAGGCGGAAAATTCCGACGAGATGATTCGGAAAGTTAAAAAGAAAAGCGGAATTAAAATAGAAGTGATTTCGGGCGAAGAAGAAGCCAAAATCATTTTCAGTTCCGAACTGAACGAATTTTTGCATTCTGAGAATTGCTATCTCTATGTCGATGTCGGCGGCGGAAGCACTGAAATTTCTCTGCTCAACAAAGGGAAAGTCCTCGCAAGCCGTTCATTTCCCATAGGCACGGTGCGGATTTTGGACAACAAAATCGATGAATCCGACTTGAAAAAAATAGTAAAACCTTGGGTGAATGAAATTACCAAAGGCAAACGCGTGGAGTTGGTCGGCTCAGGCGGAAACATCAATTACATTTTTAAAATGTCGCGGAAAGAAGATGGTAAATACTTGTCAGGGAGCTATTTGCAACGTCAATATGAAATCATGAAAAACATGACTTACGAAGAACGTGCGGAAACGTACAACATGAAACCCGACCGCGCCGACGTAATTGTTCCCGCTTTGGAAATTTACACTTCGGTTATGAAATGGGCGCACGCTTCGCGGATTTACGTTCCGAAAATCGGCGCAGCCGACGGTATGATAACGCTGATGTATAAAAACCGGAAAAATTAATTCATTTTCGCCCTTGATTGATAATCTCCTTTAAATCAATGTTCTGCAATTCCTTATCTATCTGCGGAAAGAGGCGGTATTTATTGAAAATCCCAAAACCTGCCGTGTGCCATTCCTCGTGATAACGGACTTTTATCAGAGAAAAGAAATAGTAATTTTCCCGTTTCGTGAAAACATCAATCAACTGATTTACCACAGGTTCTTGCACAGACGGTAAAAATTTTCTGCCCAAATCAATCCATTTCTGCAAACGAGGGTCTTGCACTTTTGCTGTTTCTTCCTCTATTTTTTGATTGACAACCTGCGTAAATTTCTCTTTCATAAAACCTTGATATTCGCTTTCGTTTGGATTGGTGAAAAACAAAACTCCTGCGAAAATCACTAAGACTAATAAAGCTAAATATCTGATTTTCATAAAATTATTTTTAATTATGTAAACGAAATGTTATGGGCAAACGGTAATACGAACGCACAGACGTTCCACATTTTTCAGCAGGAATCCAGTGTTCCGTTAGTTTCAAAACTCTGATTGCTTCTTTTGAAAGCAGTTCATTTGGGTCTTTTAAAATAGAAATATTGGAAACCGTTCCGTCTATCTCTACAACAAATTTTAGTACGACTTTTCCTTGTATGTTTTTTTTGATGGCTTTTTGAGGATAATACATTGTATTTCCAATAAAATCCGTAAGACCCTTTAGTCCTCCCGTATATTCTGCTGCTTTATCAAAAAGATAAGAATCATCATAAATAAAGTTTGCATTATCTTTCGGGCATTGCAAAATTTGGGTTGAGAAAACAGAATCAGCAGGCGGTTTTATGGAATCCAAAACTGCCTTTTCCTGTCCGCAGACGAAAAGCGAACGCAACAGCAGACCAAAAATCATCAATTTTTTTATATTCAACTTACTTTTTGCCAAAATTAATAAAAAAAATTTAATCAAAACTCATATTTTTGCACAAGAAAAATCATAAAAAACAGCATGACAAAATATAATTTCGACCAAATTATTGAACGAAAAGGTACAGATTCTTTTAAATACGGTGTTTTAAAACGGCTGTACGGCAGAGATGACCTCATTCCCCTCTGGGTGGCAGATATGGATTTTTCCGCTCCGCCCGTCGTCATCGAAGCTCTGACAAAGCGCGCACAACACGGAATTTACGGCTACACTTTCGCTTCCGACGATTATTACAACACCATCATCGGCTGGCAGGCGAGGCGCAATGGCTGGGCGGTCTCCAAAGAAGAAATTTGCTTCGTTCCGGGAGTGGTCAAAGGAATTTCCTTTGCTATCGACCTGTTTTCTTGCGAGGGCGACAAAATTATTATACAACCGCCTGTTTATCACCCATTCAGGATTGTTTTAAACCTGCACAAAAGAGAAGTCATCAGCAATCCTCTGATTTTCGATGGAGTGCAATATCGAATGGATTTCGCTAATTTAGAACAACTTGCAGAAAAAGAAAATACAAAAATTTTGATTCTTTCCAATCCCCATAACCCCGGCGGGAGAGTCTGGACAAAAGAAGAATTAGCGCAGCTTGCCGATATTTGTTTCAAACACAAGATTTTAGTCATTTCTGACGAGATTCATTCCGACTTGGTTTTTAATGGAAACAAGCACGTTCCTTTTGCGATGGTTTCAAAAAAGGCGGCGCAGAACAGCATCCTTCTCGGCGCACCGTCTAAAACCTTTAATATTGCGGGAATTGTGTCCTCTTATTCTATAATCAAAAATCCTAAAATCAGAGAAAAATATTATAACTATCTGAAAAAAAGCGAATTGGACGACGGCACTATCTTTGCCTATCTGGCGTTGCAAGCAGCCTATAATCATGGGGAAGATTGGCTCGCAGAGTTGAAAACCTATCTTTGGAAAAATATTTTGTTCGTCGATGATTACTTGAAAAAAAACATACCGAAAATCAAAGTGGTTATGCCCGAAGCGTCGTTTCTTTTATGGCTGGATTGCAGAGAGTTGCATCTTCATCAAAAAGATTTGAACGATTTATTTACCAACAAAGCCCGCTTAGCTTTGAACGACGGCTCAATGTTCGGCATCGAAGGAACAGGTTTTATGCGGATGAACATCGGTTGCCCAATATCCGTACTGGGAAAGGCTATGAAACAATTAAAAGAAGCCGTTGAACTTCGAGAAAATTAATTTAAAAAAGTATGCTATTGTAACAAATGGACAATCATTCTATAATACATTTCTTTATGAAAACGTTAAATGATTAAAACACAAACACATTTTATCGCCAATTTAGAGGCTTGGCGGGTTTTAGAGTCTCTGTCAAACTTTTGTGCAAACAAATTTTGGTTTTATGAAAAAGATTTTAACAATTTGTTATACACATAATTACAATAGCATACATTTTATTTAAGGCTAATTTTCCGGCGTTTTCCATTGCCGTATTTCTGCCCGTTTGATTTTCCCGCTGATAGTCTTCGGCAAAGCATCGACAAACTCGATAATTCTCGGATACTTATAAGGCGCTGTCGTATGCTTCACGTGGTTTTGCAGTTCTGTTTTCAGATCCTCGTCTGCCTTGTTTTTGCATTTATCTGAAAGAACGATGGTTGCCTTCACCACCTGTCCGCGCAGTTTGTCAGGAACGCCCGTTATGGCGCATTCAATGACAGCATCATGAGTCAATAAAGCGCTTTCTACTTCAAAAGGACCAATTCTGTAACCTGAACTTTTAATCACATCATCGGAGCGACCTACATACCAAAAATAGCCATTCTTGTCTTTCCATGCAATATCTCCCGTGTGATAGCCGTAACTGCTGAAAACCTGACGATTTTTATCTGAATTGTTAAAATATCCCATGAATAAGCCCAGCGGATGTTCGACCGTATGGTCAATAACGATTTCTCCATGTTCTTCCGGCTCGACTTCTTTCCCCTCAGAATCAATAAGTTTCACATCAAATTGAGGATTTGCGATCCCCATTGCTCCCGGAACGGCAGTTATCCATGGGAAAGTAATGATAATCGGAACGGTTTCCGTCTGCCCGAAGGCTTCGCGGATTTTCACTCCTGTCGCCTGATAAAAAGTTTTGAAAACCGAATAGTTCAAAGACTCGCCTGCGGTCGTGCAGTATTCGAGAGAACTCAAATCGTATTTTTTCAAATCTTCCTGAATCATAAAACGATAAACGGTCGGCGGAGCGCAAAATGAGGTGATTTTATACTTTTCTATCAAACGCAGCACGTCCGATGGACTAAATTTTTCGTGGTCGTAAGTAAAAACGCTCGCACCTGCAATCCATTGCCCGTAAATCTTTCCCCAGACGGCTTTTGCCCAGCCTGTATCTGCCAGCGTGAAATGGAGGCTGTTTTCGTGCAAGTTGTGCCAATATTTTGCCGTAACAATGTGTGCCAGTGGATAAGTGAAATCATGCGCCGCCATTTTTGGATTTCCTGTCGTTCCCGAAGTGAAATACAACAGCATCATGTCGTCGTTGCTATTGACACTTTTGGGCTTGGAAAACGGCGGTGCATTTTTGATGCCTTTTTCGTAATCTTCCCAGCCGTCGGGAATGTTTTTTCCTTTGGTAATGTAAATTTTTACCGTCGGAGACAGATGTCTCGCCTTGATAATATTGTCCTGTAAATATTCGTCATCGGAACAGAAAACGGCATCTATTTTTGCGACATTATTTCGGTAAACGATGTCTTTTTCCGTAAGCAAATGTGTGGCGGGAACGGCTACCGCGCCCAACTTGTGGAGAGCCAGCAGCGCAGACCAAAATTCATAATTGCGTTTGAGCAGCAGCATGACTTTGTCTTTTCTTCTTATGCCTATGGTTTGAAAAAAAGAAGCTGTTTTGTCACTCATTTCCTTTATTTCCTTAAAAGTGAAATTTCGGTGTTCGTCTTTGTCGTTTGTCCAACACAAAGCTTTTTTGTCGGGTGCAACGCTCGCCCACTCATCAACAATATCGTAAGCAAAATTGAAATCTTTTGGAACATTGACTTTGAAATTTTGAATAAAATCTTCTTGTGAGGCGAAGCTCGTCTGCTTTAAAAATTTTTTTATCATCTTTTTGTGTTTTTTAGTATGGGTAAATATATGATAAAAATCATAAAATAACAAGTTTTTTTGATGTTTTTTATCGTCGCCAAATAGACGTATAGATATAACAGCCAGACTATCAAGTTATTAATGCGTTTTTTCCAATCATTAAGATAGCAAGAGCAATTGTTTGAAAAATACATATTTCCCCTTGCACAAAGTTTTAGCAGATTATCAAGTGCAGGCATTTTTGCAATCAGGCAGAAGATTTCTTGCTTTTTTTGAAAAATGGACAAAATTAGCATCTCACAATTTACCACTCATCAATATATTTTTTCAATTCTTTCAGAGAGATTTTTTTCTCATAAATCGCTTTTCCGACAATTACGCCCTCGCAGCCGATTTCTTTGAGCAGAAACAAATCTTCCATAGAAGCCACGCCGCCGCTCGCAATGAGTTTAACGCCGGTTTTTTCCATGATTTCTCTGTACAAATTGTCGGCAGTTCCCGCCAACATTCCGTCTTTGGAAATATCCGTGCAGATGGCATAGGTAATTCCCTTATTTTCATATTCTTGAATAAAATTGACCACATCCAGCGAAGAAGATTCCAGCCAGCCGTGCGTTGCAATTTTTCGGTCTTTGGCATCTGCGCCGAGGATAATTTTTTCGCTTCCGTAATGTTTAATCCATGAAAGAAAAATTTCAGGATTTTTCACGGCGATGCTTCCGCCCGTTACTTGATTTGCACCGTTTTCAAAGGCAATCCGCAGGTCGTCATCGCTTTTCAGTCCGCCTCCGAAATCGATTTTCAACAAAGTTTGAGAGGCGATTTTATGCAAAGTCTTGTAATTGACAATTCGATTGGATTTTGCGCCGTCCAAATCAACCAAGTGAAGATATTGCAAACCACTGTCTTCAAACATCTTAGCGACATCGACGGGATTTTCGGAATAGACTTTTTCTGTGCTGTAATCGCCTTTGGTCAGGCGCACGCATTTTCCGTTGATGATGTCTATGGCTGGAATGATTCTCATTTTTATTTGCGATTTGAAATTACAAAACTATTATTTATTTTCTTAAATCTCGTGTTTTTAACTAAAATTTGTCGTTTCGAGATGTTGAATCTGTGTTGAGGAATTTTCCTCTTGGAGCAATTACAATCCCGAAAAAATATCCGGTTCATAAATTTCCTGATTTACAGGGTAATGCCCCGTAAAACAACCGAAACAATGATTTTCACTTCCCAAAAGTTCTTTTAAATTTTCAATTGTAATAAAATCCAATGAATTGACTTTCAGATAATTTTTCAATTCTTCCTTGTTTTTTGAAGCAGAAATCAAATCACTTTTGTCAGGCGTGTCAATTCCTAAAAAACATGGTGCAATAATCGGCGGAGAAGCGCTTCTGAAATGGATTTCTCTCGCTCCCGCTTCTCTCAAAATCTTGACCAAACGTTTAGAAGTTGTTCCACGCACAATGCTGTCGTCAATAATCACAATTTTTTTGCCTTTGATTTCTCCCGCAATCGGGTTAAGTTTCAGATTAACAACACGTTCCCTCATTTCCTGAGTCGGGACGATGAACGACCGACCGATGTATCGGTTTTTAATCAAAACAGGCATGAACGGAATGCCCGACACTTTGGAAAAGCCAATCGCTGCAGGCACGCCTGAATCGGGAACACCGATGACAATGTCCGCCTTGACGGGGCTTTGTTGATAGAGCCTCTCTCCGCTTTTCATACGGATTTTATGCGCTTCGATGTTCTCAATAATCGAATCGGGGCGGGCAAAATAGATATACTCGAAAGCACAGATTTTTGGCTGAGTTTTTTCAAAAATAATCTCGGAATGAAATCCTTCTTTGTCTATAATAATCATTTCTCCGGGCAGAACATCTCTGAAAAATTGCGCTCCGACTGCATCCAGCGCACAGCTTTCCGAAGCCAAAACGTAAGTTTTCTCGTCCAAAACGCCGATGCAGAGCGGGCGGATACCGTTCGGGTCGCGGAATGCAATCAATTTTTCCTGTGTCAAAGCCAAAACAGAATATGCACCTTCAATATGATTAACTGATTCTTTTACAGCATTTTCTATTCCTTCGGGAAGATATTTCTGAATCAACCGAAGCATTATTTCCGTGTCGGAAGTTGCCAAAAAATTTATGCCTTCTTTTTCTAATTGATTTCTAAGTGGCTGAATATTAATCAGATTACCGTTGTGGGCAATGGACAAAACTGTTGTATCATACTGATTTTTAGCAAATAACGGCTGATAATTGTATTTTTTTTTGTCGCCCGCCGTTGTGTAGCGTGTATGTCCTATTGCTGCATTTCCTTGATAATCAGAAGTTTTATCAATAGATTTGAAAGCGTCCAAGACCAAGCCTTCTTGTTTGAAAGTACTGATTTGCCCTTCTTTCAAAACGGAAAAACCACAGGCTTCCTGCCCGCGATGCTGCAAAGCAAACAACCCAAACTGCACTAACGAAAAGGTGTCGATGTTGTGTGAAGAAAACACTCCAAAAATACCGCATTCTTCTGTGGGAGAATCATTTAGTATATTTTCTGAAAATCTAAATCGATTTCTTTGATAATAATTTTTTGAAAAATTCATTAATGTAATAAATAAACTCTAATTTTAAGACTTACAACTTGTTATTCTTCAATTCTTCGTCTTTCACTACTTTTTTCAATCGGTTCCAAATCTCGTGGTAAGCATCTTCTACTCCGCCCAAATCTCTTCTGAAACGGTCTTTGTCAAGTTTTTTCAGCGTATCCTTGTCCCACAAACGACAGGTGTCGGGGCTGATTTCGTCGGCAAGGAGAAGTTCACCCTCAGAATTTTTGCCAAATTCAATTTTAAAATCAACCAAAATGATGTTCATTTTTAAAAACAAATCTTTCAGCAATTCATTGATTTTCCGCGTGATTTTATAAATTCGCTCCAACTCTTCATAAGTCGTAACTCCCAGAGCCACAGCATGGTCGTTGTTGATAAGCGGATCGCCCAGTTCGTCTTTTTTATAGCAAATGTCAATAATCGTAACCGGCGATTTCGTTCCTTCTTCAATGCCCAAATGCTGCGCCATACTGCCTGCAATGTAGTTTCTGACAATCACTTCCAGCGGAATAATTGACACTTTCTGTACTAGTTGGTCTCTATGATTGAGTTTTTCAATAAAATGCGTATAAATTCCGTTTTTTTTCAAATACTTGAAAATGATAGAAGATATTTCATTGTTTATCACGCCTTTATCTGCAATCGTTCCGCGTTTTTGAGCGTTGTATGCCGTTGCGTCGTCTTTGTAATGCACAATCACTTTGTGCACATCGTCTGTTGCAAAAATCTGTTTTGCTTTTCCTTCGTAAAGAAATTCTTTTTGTTCCATTTTTTTTATTTACGATTAATTCTTATTTTTTTCTGTTTTTTCTAAATCACTTAAAATACTCCACTCCATTTTTGAAAATATTATGAAAATTCGCCGACGGAATATTTTTCATCAAGCCGTCAAAATACCTTTCAGGATGTCCCATTCGCCCGAAAATCTGACCGTCAGGACTGATTATTCCCTCTACCGCATAAGTTGATCCGTTAGGATTAAACGGCATATTCAATGTAAGATTTCCTTGAAAATCAACATATTGTGTAGCTATCTGTTCATTTATTAAAAGTTTTTTCAACGTATTTTCATCGGCATAAAAACGACCCTCGCCATGCGAGACAGGAAGAGTGAAAATGCTGTCTTTCATTCCTTTAAGCCAAGGACTTCGGTCGGAAACCACTTTTACCGTTACCATTTGCGAAACGTGCCGACCTATCTCGTTATGTGTCAGGGTTGGAGGATTTTCTTCCAAATCCTGAATTTGTCCGAATGGAAGCAATCCCGATTTGACTAACGCCTGAAAACCGTTGCAAATACCCAAAATCAATCCGCCGCGTTCCAGCAAACGGTGAATTTCCTTTTTGATTTTTTCGTTTTTCAAGAGAGAAACCATGAATTTTGCCGAGCCGTCAGGTTCATCGCCTGCCGAAAATCCACCTGCCAGCATCATGATTTGAGAAATTTTCAATTCTTTTTCAAAAATATCAATAGAATCATTTAATTTACTTAGATTCAAATTGTTAATTAATAAAGAAGAAACTTCTGCACCTTCTTTTTCAAAAATTTTAATGCTTTCATATTCACAGTTCGTTCCCGAAAAAACAGGAATTAAAACCTTAGGTCTCACCGTTTTAGACGGTTTAATTAATGAAAATTCTACTATTCCCTTTTCAGTTTTAATAACTTCAAAATTTCTCTTTTCAGTTTTGGAAGGAAAAACAGGTTCTAAGGTGTTTTCGTAATAGTTTTTAAATTCCTCAATATCAATAATTTGCTGATTGATTATTAAAACTTTTTCTTCTATTGTCTTTCCTATTTTTTTGAACGCCAAATGATTGATTTCCTGTCGGGTTTCGATAATCAGCGAGCCTGCCGGACAAAGTTCATCCGCCAATTGAACCTCTGCTCCGATGTCGTTTCCGAAAGACATTTTGGCTAATTCCACCGCCGGATGCGTATTTTTTATTGTCTTGGCAGAAAGAATATTCCCGTTTTTAATTTCCTGATAAACAAAATCATACGCTTTTTTCAACTGCTCGTAATCAGGCATTTCATCTTCCAAAACTTGATGTTTGAATAAATAGAGTAAATTTCCCGCTTTTTTCAATTCAGGAGAAAGGATATTTTTCTTACTTCCTGAGGCACAGGCAAATGAAATCAAAGTTGGAGGAACATGAATATTTTTGAACGTCCCCGACATGCTGTCTTTTCCGCCGATTGCCGCCGCTTCAAACGCCAACTGCGCCTGCAATGCGCCCAGCAAAGCGGAAAACGGTTTACCCCATTTCACGGCTTCCGTGCCTAATTTTTCAAAATATTCCTGAAAACTGAATCGAATTTTCCGGAAATCGCCGCCCAAAGCCGTGATTTTTGCCACCGATTCTACAACGGCAAATGCTCCGCCATGCAGGGGACTTTTCTTTGAAATTTCTGGAGAAAATCCCCAGCCAAGCAGGGAAACTTTATCAGTTTCGCCTTTCAGCAAAGGCAACGCCTGAACGCTGCCCTCCGCAGGTACGAGCTGGTTTTTTCCGCCCAAAGGCATCAAAACTGTTGTGCGACCAACCGTACTGTCGAATTTTTCTATCAACCCCTTTTGTGAACAGTGTTTCAGCGAGCTTAATTCTTCTGCCAAATATTCTTTTGAAAAGTTGATTTTTTCTTCATTAAATATTTGATTATCAATAGATACTTTTACTTTGTTTTGTTTTGCTGCACCATTGCTGTCCAAAAATTTCCGCGGCAATTCTACAATTTTCCGATTTCGCCAAAACATCGTCAAAGTCTCGTCAGAAGTAACTTTCGCAACTTCCACTGCTAAAATATTTTCGTCCGCAGCCCAATGGATAAATTTTTGGACATCTTTCGCTTCTACTACAACCGCCATTCGTTCCTGAGATTCGGAAATGGCTAATTCTGTGCCGTTTAGACCATCGTACTTTGTCGGAAGCAAATCCAAATTGATTTCCAAACCGTCAGCCAACTCTCCGATAGCGACGGAAACGCCTCCTGCACCGAAATCATTGCATTTTTTTATCAACTGCAAAACTTCTTTGTTTCTGAAAAAACGCTGAATTTTCCTTTCCTGCACAGCATCGCCTTTCTGGACTTCTGCATTGAGCGTGTGAATGGATTTTTCATCGTGTGCTTTGGACGAGCCGGTTGCTCCGCCGATGCCGTCGCGCCCCGTTTTTCCTCCCAAAACTATGATTCTGTCGCCTGCCTGCGGTTTTTCGCAGCGCACCCAATCTTTGGGAACGGCGCCGATCACTACGCCGACTTCCATTCTCTTGGCTTTGTATCCGTCGTCGTAAATCTCTGATATATGAGAAGTTGCAAGTCCAATTTGATTTCCGTAGGAAGAATAGCCATTTGAGGCTTCTTTGGTGATTTTTCGCTGAGGAAGTTTGTCGGGAAGCGTATCAGCAACAGCTTCCAGAGGATTGCCCGAACCTGTAACCCTCATCGCCTGATAGACAAACGCCCGACCACTGAGCGGGTCGCGGATTGCGCCGCCGATACAGGTTGATGCGCCGCCAAACGGTTCGATTTCCGTCGGGTGGTTGTGGGTTTCGTTTTTGAACAAAAGATACCAAATTTCGGGTTTTCCGTCTGTATCTACCTGAATTTCAATAGTGCAGGCATTGACTTCATCAGAAATGACCCAGTCCTGCAATTTTCCTTTTTTGTGAAAATATTTTGCTGCAATCGTTGCCAAATCCATGAGGGAAACGGGTTTATGCTCTCTGTTCAATTCTTTGCGGAGCAAAAGATATTGCGAAAATATTTTTTCCAATGTTTGTTTAAATTTTCCTTCAAACTGAATATCAGTCAGTTCCGTCGTAAAAGTTGTGTGACGGCAATGGTCGCTCCAATAAGTGTCCAATACCTTAATTTCGGTTTCGGTCGGATTTTTATTGATTTTTTGGAAATAATCTTGAATGAATTTCAAATCATCAAAGCCGAAAGCAAAACTGTTTTGATGATAAAAGTCTTTCAGTTCTTTGTCATTCAGCGTTATAAAATTCTCATAAATAGAAATCTCAGATGGATTTTCTGACGACGTATTTTCTAAAACTGTTAAATCTTTTTCACGGCTATCGACAGAATTGATTAGGTATTTTTTTATCGGCAATAAATATTCAACACTCTGAAAATCATACAACTTACCTGTTCTAATGACACAATCTGTATTTTGTGTCAGCACGGCAACCAACTGTTGAGCGGAGTCTGCCCGCTGGTCGTACTGTCCGGGAAGATATTCAACTGCAAAACCTTGATTTTGAGAGGGATTTTCCTCATGCAAAATGTCTGTTATCCTGTCAGCAAAGACGTTGTGCGAAATTTGGTCAAAATCGGATTCGGAAAAGTTGAAAATATCGTAGATGAGGTATATTTTCATATCTGAGATTGGGTACATTTCCTGCAATTCTCGGAGAAGATTTCGGCTTTCAAAATCAAAATCGGGTCGTTTTTCTATGAAAATTCTTTTGTTCATGTTCAATTCTGTTTGTAAATCAACTCCATAAATTGAACAGGCAAAAGCCTTAATTCATTTATAGAGACAAATTTACGGTCTGCCGTAGAAACGCTCGTCCTTATCACGAGTTTATATAAATGATGGTTGGTTCTACAAGACAAAAGTAAGGTTTATTTTTGGATTTCTAAAATTAATGTGCTAAAAAGAAAAGAGACTGTTTTCGTCGGTCAATCTCTTTTGTACTTAGTTATTTTGCTGAAATTAAAAAAGCTGAGAAAACAAAAAAATTTCATAAATTCGTGCATTGAAAATTCAAAACAGTGCTGAAAAAACGAATTATTCCATGTTTGGACATCAAAAACGGACGCACGGTGAAAGGTGTGAATTTTGTCGAACTGATTGACGCAGGCGACCCTGTTGAGCTGGCAAAGGCTTATGTACAGCAAGGCGCAGACGAATTAGTCTTTCTTGACATCACCGCTACCATTGAAGACCGAAAAACCCTGATTCATCTTGTAGAAAGAATTTCTCAGGAAATCAACATTCCGTTTACGGTCGGCGGAGGAATCAGATCCGTGAGCGATGTTTCCGAACTTATCAAAGCGGGAGCAGACAAAATCAGCGTTAATTCTTCTGCCGTAAAACGTCCCGAATTGATTTCCGAAATCGCCTCGCAATTCGGCAGCCAGTGCGCAGTCGTCGCTATTGATACAAAAAAGGAACCGGACGGATGGAAAGTTTACACACACGGCGGACGCGTGCCAACACCTATTTTTACGCTCAATTGGGCAAAACAGGCGGAAGCGCTCGGCGCAGGCGAAATTTTGCTTACTTCCATGAACCACGACGGCACGAAAAACGGCTTTGCGATGGACATCACTGACGAAATCGCACAACTCGTTAATATACCGATAATTGCATCGGGAGGAGCAGGAACGGAGGAACATTTTTTTGACGTTTTTTCTCAAACCCACGCTTCGGCAGCGTTGGCAGCCAGCATTTTTCATTTCAATGAAATTCCGATACCCGAACTGAAACGATATTTAATCAACAAAAATATACCCATTCGATGGAAATAGATTTTAATAAAAATAATGGACTTGTGCCTGTAATCATTCAAAATGCTGTAAACAAACAAGTTCTGATGCTCGGCTACATGAATCGTGAAGCGTTGGAAAAAACGCAGAAAGAGGGTAAGGTAACCTTCTTCAGCCGTAGCAAAAACCGCTTGTGGACAAAAGGTGAGACTTCCGGCAATTATTTAAACGTCAAGGAAATATTTGCCGACTGCGATAACGACACTCTGCTGATAAAGGTAATCCCGCAGGGAAATACCTGCCACACAGGAAGTTACTCTTGTTTCGGAGAAAAAGAAACACAAGGCTTTATATATGATTTACAGGAAGTTATAAATCAGCGAATCGATGAAAAAACGGAAAATTCCTATACATACCATTTATATCAAAAAGGGATCAACAAGGTGGCGCAAAAAGTAGGTGAAGAGGCAATCGAAGTGGTGATTGAAGCCAAAGACGATAACGAAGTTCTGTTTAAAAACGAAGCTGCCGACTTGCTGTATCATTACTTAATCTTGCTGAAAACCAAAGGTTTCCGTTTGGAAGATGTTGAAAAAGTTCTGAAAGAACGACATAAGTAAAGGCAAATCGTTTTCGTTTGGAAAAGAAAAAATATCAACTTTTGGATTGCGTTTTTTGAACACAAGATAACTCATTACAGCCCCCCGCCTTGATAAAAGTTGCGCAGATTCAATTTTTTCTATTCAGCAGAAATTCAATTGCTTCGTCGTAGCCTTGCAATCCTTTTCCCTTGATTTGCAACACGCAGGCATCTTTGGTAACTGATTTTTTTCTAAAATCTTCTCGAGTTTCGATGTCCGAAATATGAATTTCGACCGCAGGTGCGGAAACCGCTTTCAACGCATCATAAATAGCGTAAGAATAGTGTGTGTATGCGCCCGGATTAATCACGATTCCGTCATAGGAGAAGCCGGTTTCCTGAATTTTATCAATTAAAAATCCTTCGTGATTAGATTGAAAATAATTTAGCTCAATTTTGGGGAATTTTCTTTCGAGAAGAGAAAAATAATTTTCAAAAGTCTGATTTCCATATATTTCAGGTTCTCTTTTTCCTAATAAATTTAAATTAGGTCCGTTGATAATGATAATTTTCATGCGTTTAATTTTAGAGAACGAAGGTATGAAGAAAAGAAATCGCAGAAAAATTTTGACAGAAAAAAAAATAATCCTACATTTGCGCACCAATTCAAACAAAAGCCCAGGTGGCGGAATTGGTAGACGCGCTGGACTCAAAATCCAGTGATAGCAATATCGTGCGGGTTCGATTCCCGCCCTGGGTACAAGGCTGAAAGCAGTTTCTACAAACAGTTTTCAGTTTTTTATATGTCTCTTTGTCTTGTATGATTTTTCAAAGGAGAAAATTGCATTAACAATTACTAATCTCATAAGATTACGGATAATTGCAGGTTTACAAATAGATTCTCAAAAAAGATTTAAATAAAAAGCGTTGTAATAAACATTGCTAATCAAGCCTATCGCTCCTTTTTTCGTTTTTGATTTTCTTTTCGCAGCAAAGGAAAAATGCAGAAAAAGAAACTAAAATTATTATTGTTTTTTTCATAATTAACTGTCTGTTAAATTTTTAAAAATAAAATTCAATCCTTGATTTTCATAAAAAACAAAATCTTCATCGGAAGATATTAACGGAATTTTTTCCGTTATGGCTTGAGAAATAATTTGATGGTCGTTGGTGTTTTTGTGCTCCGGTTTTATGGTTAAATCTGCCAATGTCTTAATGTCTTAATGTGATAATTGTAAAAGGCTGTATGATTAAATCCGATTCGAAAATTTTATCATCGAATTGATTACAGTTGATAAAATCGTGCCGATAGCAAAGAAACCAACTATTACGGTAGAAATCAGCGACCTTTCCACCGTAGAGACGTTGCACGCAACGTCTCTGCAACCTGAAACAAGGGAGCATGCTCCCTTGTCAAGCAGGGAAATACAATTCGTTGCGACAGGGCAAAGCGAAGCAGGCATTGAGTTTTACAGTTGGGATTTCAACTACAACCCCGAACCAACAAGGGGGCAAGCCCCATTGTTCAAGCCCTCTGTTATGATAGATAAAGAAGGCAGGCAGACCGCCAAATTCAAGGCGGGGCTTCATACGGTTGCCGTCAAAGTGGTGGACAACGACGGTTTGGAAAGCACGGAAGTAATCAAACTGAAAGTGAACGGAACGGTGGAAAAGTTATAATCAGCACACAGACGACACTGATTAAACAGATAATCAAACATAAAAGACTTTGATTTCTATGGTAATTATCTACCCCTAAATTATATCTGTTTTTTGCTTTTAGCGGATAGTAGTGATTTTTTTTATAATTTTGCATTCAGATTGAAGGTCATACAGCCTCACGTTTTTATGGACAAAAAAGATGGTTTATTAC
>JAITOO010000212.1 GCA_031289875.1 Flavobacteriaceae bacterium | reverse complement strand
AATTTCGCAGAAAAAATGAATCTGCAAATCTTTAACAATTGTAATTCATGATTGTGCAAAGAGCCTTCCTGCAAAAAACAAAAACCCGCAATTCCATTGCGGGCTGTTCCTGTTGTTTGTTCCTCCAAGTAAAGCAAAGTAATTTATTTTAGACAATTTCAGAAATCAGCAAACAACAAAAATAATTTTTAGACATTAAATTTCTTTGCGTCTTCCAAAAATTTAGCTAAACCACTATCTGTCAGCGGGTGCTTGAGCAGAGCCGTAATTGCGCTCAGCGGTGCGGTAACCACGTCTGCTCCAATTTTCGCACAGTTGATAATGTGCATAGGTCCTCTGATAGATGCCGCCAAAATTTCCGTTGTGTAGCCATAATTGTCGAAAATAGCCCGTATGTCTTCGATGATTTCCAGACCTTCGGTGGAGATGTCGTCCAGCCTGCCGATGAACGGCGAAACGTAGGTTGCGCCTGCTTTAGCGGCGAGCAGCGCCTGCCCCGAAGAGAAAATCAGCGTGCAGTTGGTCTTAATTTCCCTTGCAGAAAGTTGTTTGATAGCCTTGATTCCGTCGGCAATTATCGGAATTTTAATTACAATTTTCGGGTCGATTTCGCAGAGTTCTTCCGCTTCGCGGAGCATTCCTTGTACGTCGGTAGAGATGACTTCGGCGGAAACGTCGCCGTCCACAATGTCGCAAATGGCTTTGTAGTGCGCCAGCACATTATTTTTGCCCACCACGCCTTCTTTCGCCATGAGCGAAGGATTAGTGGTAACGCCGTCTAAAATGCCCAATTCCTGCGCCTCTTTGATTTGTGCAAGATTGGCTGTGTCAATAAAAAATTTCATGTTGTTCTTTTTTTATGTTATAAAGGTACAAATTATCTGCAAGCAGACAAAATATTCCCGCTATTTTATTTCCAAATCATTGAAAATTTCGTGAATAAACAATTTTACTTTTTCCGTAGAATAATATTTTCGTTCGGTTTTTTTTGGTTTTTTGTGTGAGATTTGAATTTCCCACAAGAATTTGTTGAAAGAAGAAATCCGTATTTCTTCATTTTCCGGTTTGAGTCCCAAAACATCGGAATTGGTCGTCCGAATTTTGGAAAATATTTCCAAAACCTGCGTTTCGGAAGCGGGTAGAGCGTTTTTCTTATCAATAAAAAAACCGCCCGATTGTGTTTCAAAATACAACAAAATCATTTTTTCATTCTATTTTTAAATCCGACGAGCAGAGGCTCATCTTGTAAAATCTGATTAAAAGCAAAATCGCAGCAAAAGCCAAGCCCACACAAAGTCCTATCCACATTCCCTGTGCGCCCATGTCCTGCGCAATGCAGAGATGGTATCCCAAAGGAATGGCAATAATCCAATAGGCTATGAAACAGATGATTGCAGGGATTTTCACGTCCTGCATTCCTCTCAAACTTCCCAAAGAAACGACTTGTATTCCGTCAAATATCTGAAAAACAGCCATTATGATTATAATTTTAGCAGTAATGGCAATCACTTCCGTTTTTTCTTCGGAGAAATAAATCATCGGCAAGCTGTTTCTGAAAAGGACAAAGCACAGAGCGGTGAGGCTCATAAACGCCAGCACGACAATCAGGCTGGCAAATCCCGACTTGCGGAGGTCGGTTTTGTTTTTCAATCCGTAAAACTTTGCTACTCTTATTGTTGCGGCAGTAGAAAATCCGACGCAGACTTGAAAAGTGAGCGAAGCCAGATTCGAGGAAACCGAATGGGCAGAAGTGTCCAAATAACTGTGCATTCCCGTAATGAAAGCCGCCACGGCAAAGGAACTTACCTCAAATAGCGATTGCAGCGAAGATGGCAGTCCGATGGCTATCAATTGGCGAAAATAGGCAAGTTTAAAGTTTTTCCATTCTATAAATTTCAAATAGAAAGAAGATTTCCGATTAAAATGCAAGACGAAGATAATGATGCACATCATGAGGATTCTCGCAATCAAAGTGGCTGTTGCAGAGCCTTGTACACGCATTTCCGGCAGTCCCCAATGTCCGTAAATCAAGCCGTAGTTCAAAATGACGTTGATGATATTGGAAATCACGGTGGCAATGGTTACGAGTGCGGTCATCGAAATTCCTTCTGAAAACTGCCGATACGTCTGGAAAATCATTAAAGGAAACAAACTGTATGCACTGATTTTCAAAAATTTAATAGCATCGGGAATAATGACAGGGTCTTGACCTGCATGATAGAGCAACGGTGCGCCGATTTCGAGCAGGAAAATGACAGACAGCGCCAGCCCAACGTTCAAAAGCATTCCATGTGTGAAAATCTTGCCAATCCTTTGCGGATTGTTTTTTGCTGCCGACATCGAAATCAAGGGCGACATGGAAAAGGAAAATCCAATCAGAAAAATCAAAAACAAAAAGAAAACGCTTGTAGCTACGCTTGCAGAAGCAACGGCGCGCTCGCCCAAATTTCCGATAAAAATCAGGTCGATGAAATTGACGGAAATCTGTCCGACTTGAGTGATGACAACGGGCAAGGCTAATTTGACGTTTGCTTTTATGTGTTTTGATAAATTCATGTAATCTCAAAAATGAGCCTGCAAAGGTAAGAAATTTATTCATCTTTCACCTTATGTGCCAATGCCAAGATTACGTAGCTTCCCCAGATTCAACTTCTAAATACGACAAAAGTCAGTACAAAGATGCGTAAAAATTTTAGATGGCGTTTGAAAGCAGATTTTCCATAACACAAAATCACTAATTTTTAGGATTTGTATTTTTTTGTTGTGTGTTTTTGTTTTTCGCCTATTGTTTCCGAAAAATGTTTATTTATAAAACTATACCCCGTAAAATATCGGGATGTTTGTTTAAAAAATAAATAAAATAGCCTCATTACCGTTAAAAAATAAGGCTATTTGTGAAAATTATTTTTTTATTTAAAATAAATGAAATATTTTTGCAAAAAAAATAATCTGAATGTTATTATATTTTGATTAAATCATATTGGTTATTAAATGAAAAACAAAAATGCGATTGTTATATTATTAATTAAAAAATTATTTATCAGGTATGAAAAAAATAGAAGCAATTATTCGTAAGACCCGATTTGAGGAAGTGAAAGAAGCTCTTCTTGCGGCAGACATCGAGTGGTTCTCTTACTATGACGTAAGAGGCGTAGGAAAGGCGCATCAGGAGCGCATCTATCGAGGCGTGGTTTATGACACGAGTTTTATTGAACGGACACTGCTGTCCATTGTCGTCCGAGACAAAAACATTGAAAAAACCGTAACAGCTATTTTAAAGTCGGCGCAGACCGGCGAAATCGGCGATGGACGGATTTTTATTCTTCCTATGGACGATTCTTTCCGCATCCGGACAGGAGAAAGCGGAGACATTTCATTGTATAACCCCGAAAACGAAAAATAACATGGAAAAAATAATGACAATTTTATCAACTCCTGCTGTATTGGACAGCGGAAATACAGCGTGGCTTATAGTAGCAACAATTTTGGTTTTATTTATGACCCTGCCGGGATTAGCCTTGTTTTACGGCGGTCTGGTAAGGCAAAAAAACATATTGAGTATCGTCATGCAGTGTCTTGCCATTTCAGGACTTATCAGCATACTCTGGTTTGCTTTTGGATACAGTTGGGTATTCGGAACGTCTTTTATGGAAAGTGGAAGCCCGATTGGTGCAATTATCGGAGGTTGCGACAAAGTATTTATGATAGGCATCGGAACAAATACTCTTTTAGAAGGTCCCAACATTCCCGAATCTTTGTTTGCCCTTTTCCAGTGCATGTTTGCCATAATCACTCCCGCCTTGATTATCGGAGCATTTGCCGAAAGAATGAAATTTTCAGGCTATGTGCTTTTTATTGTCTTATGGTCGATTGTAGTTTACAACCCTATGGCTCACTGGGTTTGGGGCGGCGGTTGGCTGATGGAATTGGGCGCTCTTGATTTTGCGGGCGGCACAGTGGTGCACATCAACGCAGGAATTTCGGCGCTGGTTATGGCAGTTCTGCTCGGCAGGCGCAAAGACTACAAACAAGGTCGTCCGCCAACGCCTCACAACATCACGTATGTATTTATGGGAGCATGTTTCTTGTGGTTGGGTTGGTTTGGCTTCAATGCAGGAAGCGGTCTCGCTGCCGACGGTCTCGCTGCCAATGCCTTTCTCGTAACCCATATTGCTACGGCAGTCGCAGTAGTTGTCTGGATGGCAATCGACTGGATTAGAGACGGAAAGCCGACGGTTGTTGGCGCAAGTACGGGAGCAGTGGCAGGTCTGGTAGCTATCACGCCTGCGGCAGGTACGGTAGATTTGTTTGGAGCTATGGTTATTGGTGCGGCATCTACGCTTGTCTGCTATTATATGGTTGCCATAGTAAAAAACAAACTGAAATACGATGACTCTTTGGATGCTTTCGGCGTACACGGCATGGGCGGTATCGTCGGCTCAATTTTGACAGGAGTTTTTGCTACTCAATTCATTACGGGAGAAGATGGAGCACAAGGCGCTCTGTACGGCGACTGGCATCAATTGTGGGTTCAGATTATTGCCACATTATTCTCAGTGATTTACAGCGCCATTGCAACGGCAATTCTGTTCTTTATTGTTGATAAGACTGTCGGTCTTCGGGTTTCTGCCAGAATTGAAGAAGAAGGTTTGGATATTTATGAACACGGAGAAACAGCGTATAATTAAAGATTGTACCGAATACAGATTGTTT
>JAITOO010000195.1 GCA_031289875.1 Flavobacteriaceae bacterium | reverse complement strand
CAGACCGAAAACCGTTCCGCATTCCGCACAACAAGCCTTTCCGTCAGGCTGGCTGATGATTAATTCCGCATGTTCCAAAACCGTATCTTTCATGCACAAATCCCACGCAAAATGCAGAGAATCAATCTCTACACCCGCCAATTTTCCAATTTCCAAAGTAATTTCCTTCACTTTACTGCCGCCCGCCTTTTTGGTTTCCTTTTCGGCGGTTTTCAAAATTGAGGTGGCTATGGACAGTTCGTGCATAATTTTTTGGTAAAAATATGAAAATTTATAGAACACTACTAAAAAACGAAAAATTTGGACTAAAAATTTTTTTTTTGCGGTGCTATGAAAAAAAATATTACTTTTGTACTTGAAAACCCAATAATAATTGGTTTGTAAAAAAAATTATTTATTATTAAACATATTTGTATTATGGGAAACCTTAAATTTGAAACACTACAAGTCCATGCAGGACAGGAAGTTGACGGCGTAACCAAATCGCGCGCAGTTCCTATTTATCAAACAACATCCTATGTTTTTGATGACGCTAAAGACGGAGCCGATTTGTTCGGACTTCGTAAATTCGGAAATATTTATATCCGATTGATGAATCCCACAACGGAGGTATTTGAAAAACGTGTTGCCGCACTTGAGGGAGGAGTTAACGCTCTTGCAACCTCGTCGGGACAATCGGCGCAGTTTATTGCCCTGAACAATATTGTCGAAGCGGGTGATAATTTTGTGTCCACATCGCATTTATACGGAGGCACCTACAATCAGTTTAAATCACAATTCAAACGCTTGGGCGTAGAAGTTCGCTTTGCACCGGATGATGAACCCTCAACATTCGAAGAATTGATAGACG
Source organism: Flavobacteriaceae bacterium (assembly GCA_031289875.1). Lineage (GTDB taxonomy): Bacteria > Bacteroidota > Bacteroidia > Flavobacteriales > Weeksellaceae > Apibacter. The sequence goes on along the minus strand of JAITOO010000195.1, from coordinate 3,601 downwards.
ACAACACAAAAGCAATCTATTTGGAAACGATAGGAAATCCTGATTTAAATATTCCTGACTTTGAAGCAATAGCTGCAATTGCAGATAAACACGGGATTCCATTAATTGTAGATAATACCTTTGGGACAGCAGGTTATCTTTTCCGTCCGATAGAACATGGCGCAACCATTGTAGTTGAATCTGCTACAAAATGGATAGGAGGTCATGGCACTTCATTAGGCGGCATTATTGTTGATAGTGGGAAATTTAATTGGGGAAATGGGAAATTTCCTTCCTTTACTCGACCTTCCGACAGCTATCATGGATTAGTTTTTTGGGATGTTTTTGGATTTGATGGACCGTTTGGAAATATTGCCTTTAATCTCCGTGCGCGCGTTGAAGGTCTTCGTGATTGGGGAAATACCATAAGTCCTTTTAATTCGTTTTTATTATTGCAGGGCTTAGAAACCTTATCTTTGCGTGTCGAACGTCATGTATCAAATGCGTTGGAACTTGCTTTATGGCTTGAAAAACATCCGAAGATAGAATATGTAAATTATCCCGGTTTAGAAAGCAGCAAATATCATACATTGGCAAAAAAATATTTCAAACAAGGCTTTGGCGGAGTACTTACCTTTAGAATAAAAGGAAAACCCGAAAATGCTGATACATTGATAGATGGAGTAAAATTACTAAGTCATTTGGCAAATGTAGGCGATGCAAAATCGCTGATCATTCATCCGGCATCAACAACGCATGAGCAATTGTCTCCTCAAGAACAAAAGGCATCAGGGGTTGAACCCGGACTTGTTCGTATTTCAGTGGGAATAGAACATATTGATGATATTAAAGCGGATATTGAAGAAGCATTGAAGAAAATACAAGTATGATTTGGAAAAGCATATTTTAAAATACACAAAAACATTTACATTTGAGTGCGGCAAAACGATAGACAATTTAGAAATTTGCTATCATACCAACGGCGAATACAGTAAAGGTAAAAAAGTAGTTTGGATATGTCATGCTCTCACCGCAAATTCAAATCCCGAAGAATGGTGGGATTTATTAGTAGGTAAAGGAAAAATTTTCGATACCGAAAAATATTTTATTATTTGTGTAAATATGCTTGGTTCATGCTATGGCAGTAGTGGACCCGCTTCCTTTAATGCAGACGCCAAACGGAAAAACAAGTCTACGAATCACACGAATCTTTATTTGCTCGATTTCCCCGAAATAAGTGTTCGCGATATTGTGGAAGCGCATAAAATCGTGAGAAATCATATAGGAATTAAATGGATAGATTTGATTGTAGGCTGTTCTATCGGCGGATTTCAGGCGCTGGAATGGAGCATTTCAGAGCCTGATTTATTCAACTATTCCGTTTTGATTGCCTGCAACGCACGCGTTTCGCCGTGGGCAACCGCATTCAACGAATCGCAACGAATGGCTATTTCGGCAGATTCTACTTTTGGCGAACAAAACGACATTACCGGCGGAAAAAAAGGATTAGAAACAGCGCGTTCCATTGCATTGTTGTCGTATCGGACATATATCGGTTACGAAATTACGCAAAAAGAAGAAAGCGAGGATACTTTTTTTGCACATAAAGCCTGTTCGTATCAACAATATCAAGGTAAAAAATTAGCGAGCCGATTTGACGCCTATTCCTATTATTATCTAACCCAATTTATTGACAGTCATAATGTAGGGCGAAACAGAGGGGGCATCGAACGTGCCTTGTCGCAAATTAAAGCGAAAACTATATGTATCGGTATTGATAGCGATGTACTTTTTCCTGTTGAAGAACAAAAATTTTTGGCAAAACATATCCGCAATGCCGAATATTTTGAGATAACATCGCCCTTCGGACACGATGGATTTTTATTGGAATGGCAACAAATTCAGAGAATACTAAGTCGTAGTTGTAAGTTATAAATCACGCAAGAGAAGCAACACTACACTTACGAATCTTATAAATGGTATATAAAATAAAGTGACAATGAAATAAAAAACTCAAATTTATTCCTGCCGCTTCTTCTTGAATTAGGACTGGAGAAAATACATGAAAAAAATCTGTACTGACTAAAAACATATCATCATGATTACACTTATTCTGCATTTTGTGATTTATTTTATTATAAAGATAATCAGACTTTTACAATAAATCCATCAACCCATACAAAATATATAAAAACCCACATTTTGCAAAAAATTTATGTGTTTTTACGGTTGATTTTTTATATAACCACAAGGTTAAAACGCTCTCAATCAGCATTTTAATTCGATTTGCTATTTAAAACAGTTCCAAATAACAATTTTCTTAACTGATATTGCTCATTATTTTTAAAAAAATATATAATTTTAGCAAAATATTATTTTTTATCATGGAAAACACAAATAATTCTAACGAAACGTATCTTCAAAGTATAGAAAGACAAGGTTATTCCCGACGGGATTTCTTGAAATTTGTCGCGTTCATAGGCGCATACATGGGTGTGCAAAGCTCTGCTTTAGGGCAAATTGCTAAAGCCCTCGAAACCACTCCCCGCCTCCCTGTGATTTGGGAGCATTTTCAGGAATGTACTTGTTGCAGTGAATCATTCATTCGCTCCAACCACCCGATTGTAGCAGACATCATTCTCGACAAAATCTCGCTGGATTACACCCTGACCCTCATGGCTGCCTCCGGTCATCAAGCAGAAGCCTCCAAGAAAGCCACAATGGAAAAATACAAAGGCAAATACATTCTCTGCGTAGAAGGAGCCGTACCAATGGGCGATGACGGCAACTACTGCTGCATAGGCGGGCGCACAGCGATTGACATACTGAAAGAATCTGCCGAAGGAGCAGCAGCCATTATCGCTTGGGGAAGCTGCGCTACCAACGGCTGCGTGCAGGCGGCAAAACCCAATCCTACAGGTGCAGTGCCTATCAGTAAAATCATTACAGACAAGCCGATAGTCAATGTTCCGGGCTGTCCGCCGATAGGCGAAGTTATGGCAGGCGTTATCGTTCACTACGTAGCTTTCGGCAAACTTCCCGATTTGGACAGGCAAGGTCGCCCGAAAGCATTTTATGCAAAACGCGTTCACGACAGCTGCTACCGCAGACCTTACTTCGACGCAGGCTTGTTCGCCGAATCTTTCGACGATGAAAATGCTAAAAAAGGTTACTGCCTCTACAAACTCGGCTGCAAAGGACCCAGTACTTATAACGCTTGCGGAAATATGCGCTGGAACGGCGGAGTCAGCTACCCGATTCAGTCGGGACACCCTTGTTTGGGTTGCAGCGCCGACGGTTTCTGGGACGCTGCCGACAGTTTCTATTCGCGGGATTTGTCCGTTATCGGAGGAGATATTGAATATAATGCCGACACTGTCGGAAAAGTCGCTCTGGGTGCGGTAGCCGTCGGAGTAGCGGCACACGCCGTAGTGGCAAACATCAAGAAGAAAGATGATCTACACCGAAGAATCAGGCACGGCATTAAAAACGAAAAAGATATAGAAGATTAATTTTTATATGAATATCGGATTATATGCCCAAATGTCCCTGCGGGACGGCATTTTATTAACCGCCGGTAATTTCTCTCCTTTGGAGGAGGCAGGGGGTGGTGGTTTGTTTG
>JAITOO010000099.1 GCA_031289875.1 Flavobacteriaceae bacterium | reverse complement strand
ATCGCAACCATTGCTTTGTGGTGCTTGTTATCGCTGCCGCAAACGGCAATATCTTTTTCGGTATTAAGATATTTACATGCCTTTTCAAAAGAATCAACTTTTATATTAATATCTTTTTCGCATAATATACTTGCGATTGATTCCAAAATATAGGCTTCTTTTCCTAATTTCTCGGATAATCTTTTAGCCTCTTTTTCGGCTTTTTCTTTGCTTTCGTGTTTATATGTTGTGGCACCTTCGCCCTCAACATAAACCATATAAAAAAATTCATTCATATTATTTAAAAATTAAAATGGTGTTTTATTTAATTCTATTACTATTCCTTTATCGGCTATATGAGTTGTTTTACCTGTCTCTTTTCGTATTCCTTCCTGAAAATCAAGCGCATTAGAATTGTCGTTTGAAAGGTGTATCAAAACAATGTTGTTTACCTTTGACAAATCATTTGCAAGTAATGTTTTTAGACAAGTTTCATAACTCATGTGCGATTGTAATGTCCGGTTCCTTTGAGCTAAAGATATACTACCGTTCCGCGTATTTTCTTCCAAAATATCCTGACGATAATTAGCTTCTATCAGGATATTGCTAAGGTTAGAAAATACGCAGGGGATGTAGTAGGTATCAGTTGCAAAAATGAAATTTCCGGTTTCCTCGTGGTTTATGAAAAATCCTACCGGTTCGGCGGCGTCGTGCTTTGCCTCAAATGGTATTATCTTAAATCCGCCAATTCTCAAAAGGGTTCCGGCTTTCAAAATAAGCGGCAACCGGAAACCTTTTATTAGCGTGTTATTAATCGTACCTTTGGAAGCATAAACGGTAATTCCATCGTTCAAAAATTCATTTATATGTCCGGCGTGGTCTTTATGTTCGTGCGTTATTAGGCAGCAGACAATCTTTCTAATATTGAAATCAAGCACCTTTTTCACTTCTGAAAACTTTACGCCCGCTTCCAATATCATGGCTTCGCTATCATTTTCAAAAATATAGCAATTTCCTGCGCTTCCGCTGCCTAATACTTTCAAAATCATATCAAAATCCGGGCATTGAAGTTTGAGTATTTCCTCTTTTCGTCTGTGTTGTTTCTGACTGCTGCCCTGCCGGTGGTGGGGTTTGCTCGTTGCTTTGAGTTTCTGCTGGTAGTGGTGTTTCTTTCCCCGGTTCCGTTTCTGTTTTGTCGGCTGGCTTGTTTTCCGGCTGTTCAAAACTCATAGGAGTTCCGGCATTTCCCTTTTCGTTGATTTCTTCCCTTACTTTGTCGGATACGTCTTCTTTTACTTCTTCGTACTCAACATCGGTAATATCGCGTACTTCGTCATCCGTTTTCATCCCCATGGAAAGTTCAGGGGCGTATACGTTCGTCCAAAACGAGGCGGCGCGGTACATTAACATTTGCTTAGTCATCGTTTGCCATTTAGACCCGTTTTTAGTGTACCATCCTTCCTGAATTGCTAACTTAATTGAAATGGGTGATGATTCTAAAACTTTATCCGAACCTTTTGTTGTCGTATATGCGATACATTCAATATCCTGTATTTTTGTACCGTTGAATTCAGTTGTTTTGGAATCGTTCTTATAATATCCCTTTCTCCCAGCGGAGCCATCTATCCATGTTTTTGTGTACTCGGTATAATCAACTTTACCTAAAGCGCCTTTATCCGTAAACCGAAACTGTATCGGGTTGAAACGCCCGCAGGTGTTTACGGTTGCTATAAGGAATTTACTTGACCAAGAAGGGCGACCGTAAATAATAACCATGTTTTGCATGATCATTAACGGGCTGGCTCCTATACGTTGAGCCATTTCAATTGCAATCATGCAATTTGCCATAGCTTTTTCAATTGGGTTTTTTTCTGAAAACTTGTACATTTCCGGTACAAGTTCAGAGCTTGCAAACAATTTGCAAACTCGTTGCATCGTGTCGAATTGTACTGGGTCAAAAAAATTGAATGTCTCAGGTTGTGCGGTTTTATCCATTACCGCTAATTGTCTTTCTGCGTTCATTTTCCGTAATTTTTAGGCATGTCAATAAAAAAATACTCAAAATACAAATCCCGGAAATTTTCACGCGCATACGTGGCGAGTTCACGTGTTTTAAAGCAAATCCGGGAGCCGAAATGCGCATTCGCAGACGAAGCCGCGTGAGACGTATAGGCGCAACCGAAGCCCGCAGCCGCACCGTTATATTCGATATAAAACCAATTGTAATACTTCCATTGGTTTGAATCTAAGAAATCCGCTTCCCAACCCTCATTCAAAGCGCGAATAATGATTATTAGCTTATAATAAGCTATAATATTTAGACGTTCTTTTTCCGGCAAATTCTCAACAATGGGAAGGTTTTTAGATTCTAAACCTAAAACCTTGCATGCGTCCTCAAAAGACTTTACCTGTTCTGTAATACTTACTTTTTTGTTCATAAAAATAGATTTTTAAAATGTTAATTATTTAATTATAAGTTCTTTGTCAAATGTTACAATAAGTTTAATTAGCTGGGAATTGACCGGTAATAGTTGGTTTATCCCTTCGGCGTTATCTACGAAAATAGGGGCGCAAACTCCGTTAAACTCGCAAAGGGTATTGATAATATCCAATCCCATTTCTATTTTTCCTGCTGAGTTGGTATCCATGAATTTTGCGCCGTCGGTTCCTAACAAAATACAATCCGGTTTTTCTCCGCCATTGATTTGCTGGGAAAACATTTTGAAACGTACAAGGCTGAATTTATGATTTACCCTTCTTTCTACCTCGTTCATTTGTTCCTTCACAAGTGAATCGGCGGCAAATTCCTGTTTTTCGAGGTCGGCTTTTTGCTGTGCTAAATTCTTTTCTTTCTGCAACAATTCGGTTTTACGCTTGTTATTGTTTTCTATCACTAAGCGCAAGGAAAGGTTTTGTTTAATACCGTCTAATTGCATTTGCAATTCTCGTTTATTTGCTGTTAGTTCGGAATTGTCGGGAGCGGTTTGTTTGCTCTGAATTGAATCAGAAAGAAATTTTATTTTTTCTTCAATTTCTACCCATTCATGGATTTCTTCGCTATTTATCCTCTTTGGATTGATTACCTGTATTGCTTTTAAATTTTCGTCTATGTCGTCGATTTTCGTTTTGATTTTTCCTAATTCTGCATTAAATTTAATGCTTTCTTCTTTAAGGTATTTATCTATCTTACCGTTGTCTTGATTTAATTTTCCAACGGTATCCGATAAATTCTTTCCCTTTTCGGTAATCATGACAAGTGATTTTGTTTTGCTTTCGTTAAATAATCGGCGTTTGTCTGCCCTCTTATCTTCCGTCAGTAATTGTCCGCAGGTTGGGCATGTTTCGTTACCTTCATCGTATTCCTTTTCGTTTTCTGCAAACCATTTTTTACGCAATTCTGCAATTTCATTGTTTAGTTGTGTTATCTTTGCTTTGTTGAGTTCTCTATCCGAAACTTGCAAATCTATATCCCGGTTGTAAATAGAGATATAATTTTCCCGATCAAACTTTAACCTTGCCAATTCGTTTTCCGACTTGGCTCGTATCAAATTGGCTTCGTTTGCTGAATTTTGCGCGTTTATTTGTTCTTTGAATAAAATTTCTTGCTGCTGGCTCTTAAAGCCGTTAATCTGCTTTTGCGTTTCCCTTACCGCTTCATATTGCTGCCTTTGTGCTTCAGCTGTGTCCGCCATCGCTTTATCAATGTCCGATAAATAACCTTCTAATCTTGTTTTTTCTTCTAAAAGCGTTTTTTCATTTTGGACGTAATCTGATGGCGTGGCGCGGGTAACTTCGTCAATGCGGGCCGGGATTAGTTCTAACGCCTCTTTTAGTTTCTTTTTCCGTGCGGAAATTTCGGCTTTGTACTCTGTTAAACTCTTACCGGATAATTGCGCGAGCAGTTCGGAAAATTCGGAACGTCCGGCGGCGATTTCTTCAACGGTTACTCCGCCCGCAATACGCAAAAGCATTTCACGCTGTACCTGCCAATCAAGGCGCGGAAAATAAAGCGGATTTGTTATCATACGGAATAAATCTTCACTGATAATCTCGTTTATCTTCGATTTGTATTCCGACTCTTTCAAAGGGACACCGTTGTAAAAATAGGCGTTTGAATTTCCTTTTAGCTCCTGTTCTGCTTTTCCGCGAGGCGTTACCCAATCTTCCGAAAGAATGCGGCGGAGTTCTACCGTTTGCCCGTCAATGTCCAAAATCGCCGTAACTTCGTGGTCGATTTTCGGGATGGCATTTCCGTTGGTGTCGTTGGTTTTTATACCAAACTTTGAATCACTGTCACCAGCGGCGTTTTTACCAAAAAGAACCCAGTTAAAAGCGTCTGCGATTGTACTTTTACCTGTTTTATTTGCTCCCCTGATTTCCGTTTCAGCCTGCCCAAATTTGATGTTTAAACTTTTGATTCCCTTGAAATTTACAAGGGTAATTTCTCTAATTGTTACTCTTTTCATATACCTGTTTATTATTTTTTTTATTAAATAAATATCCTATTGCTTTTTTCAAAGCGCCTTCCTCTGAATTGGAATTGCTTTGATGCGGAGTTTGTCCGTTTATTGTAAAATACCAATATCTGCCGCCTTCCTGATGAGCAAATACCTTGTTTTTGTTCAATATATAAATCTGTTTTTCGCTTAACATATCTATTATTTTTTACTGTGTTTACCGTTTACCGTTCCTGCAAGTTCTATCGCTTTATCTGCATCAACAATAATTAAGTTACCTATC
>JAITOO010000093.1 GCA_031289875.1 Flavobacteriaceae bacterium | reverse complement strand
AGTCAGAATTAAATATTCCATTCATTGCTTTCAATTCTGTTTACGAAGAAGATATTTACAAGTTATATAACAACTTAAAAACCAAATCTGACAAAGAAAACCTAATCAGAACTTTACAGGTTATTGACAAAAAAATAACAGATGTAGAACTTCGTCAAAATTTTGACGATTTGGAAAACGTATTTTTATTAAGTTTTGAAAACAAAGACGAATTTGTTCCCGTAAATTATTTAGGGGACGGTTTCAAAAGAATTTTTTACATTGCTTTAAAAACCCTTTCCCTGAAAGGGAAGCGCATAATGATAGACGAGATAGAGACCGGCATACATCACAGCCGCCAGAAAGATTTTTGGCTGTCCATCATCAAAATATGCCAAGAAATGGATGTCCAACTTTTTGCAACAACACATTCCCGTGAATGTTTAAATAGTTTTATAGAAATCGCAAATAAAATAGAAATTGCCGATAATGCAAGGGTCATTTCCATGCAGGAAGAGGATAGTGTAGTTAAAACATATACTTATTTTGCTAAAAATTTAGATACGGATTTTGAATATCGTGGATAAGAAAATTTTCATACTTGTAGAAGGTGTCGCCGATTTGGTCTTTTTAAGGGATTTTATCGGGTTTCATTTTAATTATGAAAATAATGATAAAATTAAAGATTCCACTATTGAAATAAGTTTAAAACTTAATAACAACGAAATAGTAATTAGACAAAATAAAGGAAAATATTTTGACCCAAATAAAATAACTGATTTAAAACAGGATATAAATAAGTTCAATCCTTCAAAAGTCCTCGCAATTTTCGATGCAGATGATGACTTCCAAAGTTCAAAACAAAATTTGGAAAATGTTTTCGAAGAAATTAAAAAAAATATGGATAGTTTCCTTTTTCCAAACAATAAAAACACCGGCGAATTAGAAACTTTATTGGAAAATATCGCAACAAAAACAGACATCTTAGATTGTTGGCAAAGTTTTGAAGATTGTGTTAAAAAGAAAAACGCAACCTATACCATTCCTGCAAAAAAATCCAAAATTTATACTTATTTATCAATTTCAAGTCCTGATAAAGATAAAGAAAATTGTAAAGAAAGAAATAGAAATTATAAAGATGATAAATGGGATTTAAATCATAACGACATTCAACCATTAAAAACATTTTTGGATAGATATTTAATTTAAAATCCAAAATTTAAAATTAGAAAAATGGCTCAAAAACTATTACTTAAAAATATCAACATAGAAGGAATCAAAACTTTCGAAGTTTTCCGAAAGCACGGAGGCTATGTTTCAGCGGAAAAAGCCTTGAAAATGACCCCTGACGAAATCTTGGAAGAAACGAAAACCAGTGGATTGCGCGGGCGCGGAGGCGCGGGCTTTCCAACAGGCATGAAGTGGAGCTTCCTTGCCAAGCCCGAAGGCGTTCCCCGATACTTGGTGGTCAATGCCGACGAATCCGAGCCGGGAACGTTTAAAGACCGCTTCCTCATGGAACACCTCCCACATCAACTGATAGAAGGGATCCTGATATCTTCTTACTGTCTGGGCGCAAATACCGCCTACATCTACATTCGCGGAGAATATGCGTGGATTCCCGACATTCTCGAACACGCCATAGAAGAAGCAAAAGCTAACGGATTTTTGGGCAAAAACATCAAAAATACCGGCTACGACTTGGAAATTTACGTCCAGCGCGGCGCAGGCGCTTATGTCTGCGGAGAAGAAACCGCCCTGCTTGAATCTCTCGAAGGAAAACGCGGAAATCCGCGCCTGAAACCACCATTTCCCGCAGTCAAAGGGCTGTACCAATGCCCGACGGTGGTAAACAACGTAGAAACCATTGCCTCGATTCCCGCCATTATCAATATCAGCGGAGCAGAATATGCCAAGCTCGGCGTAGGGCGTTCCACAGGCACGAAACTGATTTCCGCTTGCGGAAATCTCAAAAATCCGGGAGTTTACGAAATTGATTTTAATCTCAGCATAGAAGAATTTATTTACAGCGACGAATACTGCGGCGGCATTCCGAACGGAAAAAAATTGAAAGCCTGCATTCCGGGCGGTTCTTCCGTGCCGATTCTTCCTGCCCACCTGCTGTTGAAAACCTCTGAAGGCGAAGCCCGATTGATGAACTACGAAAGTATGGCAGTCGGAGGTTTTGAAACAGGAACATCGCTGGGATGCGGCGGTTTCATCGTCTTGGACGAAGACCAATGTGTCGTAAGGCACACCATGACCTTGTCGCGGTTCTACAACCACGAAAGCTGCGGGCAATGCACGCCCTGCCGCGAGGGAACAGGCTGGATGTACAAAATTCTGAAAAAAATTGAAGAAGGCAAAGGGGTGTATGAAGATATAGACTTGTTGTGGGATATTCAAAAAAGAATTGAAGGGAACACTATTTGCCCGTTGGGAGATGCGGCGGCTTGGCCTGTTGCGGCGGCTATCCGTCATTTCAGAGATGAATTTGAGTGGCATATCAACAATCCCGAATGCCTCGTAAGAAACTACGGCATAGCAGATTATGCAGCTGTATGAAATATTTGATTGACAAAAAAGTTTACAATCTATTGCTAAAGCATAAAGCGTAAAAACAATGAGCGAAGAAATAACAAAATTTAAAGTAACAATAGACGGAATTACGGTAGAAGTTGCGCCGAATACCACCATTGTTCAGGCTGCCCGCCAAATTGGAGGTTCTGCCGTTCCGCCGACTATGTGCTATTACAGCAAATTGGAAAACAGCGGAGGACGCTGCCGCACCTGTCTGGTAGAAGTTTCCAAAGGTTCAGACAAAGACCCGCGCCCCATGCCCAAGCTCGTTCCGAGCTGCCGCACCACCATCATGGACGGAATGGAAGTGAAAGTGGCAACCTCCGAAAAAGTTAAAAACGCCGTAACAGGAATTACCGAACTTCTGCTCCTCAACCACCCGCTGGATTGCCCGATTTGCGACCAGGCAGGCGAGTGCAAATTGCAGGATTTAGTTTACGAACACGGACTGGAAAAAACCCGCACCGAATTTCCAAGACAGACTTTCAAAAAAGAAGACATTGGAAAATATATCAGCCTGAACAAAAATCGCTGCATTTTGTGCAATCGCTGCGTATTGGTCGCCAATCAATTAACCAACGAAAGAAATCACGGAATTTTGTTTCGGGGAGACCATGCGGAAATCAGCACCTACATTAGCAAAGCCATTGAAAACGATTTTTCGGGCAACATGATAGATGTCTGTCCTGTCGGAGCTTTGACCGACCGCACGGCGCGCTTCAAAAGCCGCGTTTGGTTTACCGAGCCCGTCAATGCGCGCTGCAACTGCGATAAATGCGGCGGAAAAGTTGTGTTGTGGCTGAAAGGAGATGAAATTATCCGCATAACGGCTCGGAAAGACGAATACAACGAAGTGGAAGAATTTATCTGCAACGAATGCCGTTTCGAAAGAAAAGATTTAAAATATTGGACGATTGAGGGACCTGCGCACATCAGCGACCATTCCGTGATTTCTTTGAATCACTACGAATTGCCTCTGCCGAAAAATGACCCTCATTATTTAGTGAATCAACAAAAAGCAAAAACGATAGAATAAGATATGTGGTTTGTAATAATATTGGTAATAGTTTTATTTTTAGTCTGCCTCGGAGCAGCCGCTTATGAAACTTTAATGGAAAGAAGAGTTGCTGCTTTCATGCAAGACAGACTGGGTCCCAATCGTGCAGGAATCTGGGGGATTTTCCAGCCGCTCTGCGACGGAGGAAAACTCTTTTTCAAGGAAGATTTTATACCCAAGAATGCAGAAAAATGGCTGTTCATCGTAGCGCCGGGCATTTTGATGTTAATTGCCCTCAGTACAGGTGCAGTTATCCCTTGGGGAAAAAGTCTGGACATCAGCGGAACCTCATATCCCGTTCAGGTAGCCAATATCGACGTCGGCGTGCTGTACGTCATGGGGCTGGTTTCGATAGGCGTTTACGGCGTGATGCTCGGAGGCTGGGCTTCCAACAACAAATATGCCCTGTTGGGCGCAGTACGGGCTTCTTCGCAGATGATTTCCTACGAACTCGCCATGGGCTTGACCTTGATGTCCGTCATTATGATGTCCGGAACCTTGGATTTGAGAAATATGGTGGAACAGCAAGCCGGCGATTTGTACGGACTTTCATTTCTTAACGGAATGAAATGGAACGTTTTTTATCAGCCGCTGGCTTTCATCTTGTTCGTAACCTGCTCGTTTGCAGAACTTAATCGCGCACCTTTCGATTTGGCAGAATGCGAATCGGAACTGATTGGCGGTTACCACACCGAATACGGCTCCATGAAATACGGCTCGTTTATGTTTGCCGAGTATATCAATATGTTTATCAGTTCGGCAATTATCAGCACGATTTTTTTCGGAGGCTACAGTTTTCCGTACATGAATGAACTGGGCTGGAGTGAAAACATCATCGGAATTTTGAGCATCATCGCTTTCACGGTGAAAATCATTTTCTGCATTTTCTGCTTCATGTGGGTACGCTGGACACTTCCGCGCTTCCGCTACGACCAGCTGATGCATTTGGGGTGGAGGATTATGATTCCGCTGGCTATTCTCAATCTGTTAATAACCAGCGCATGGATAGTGTTTTTAAATTAAGAATTGATTATGCAGCGACTTACCAATAAATCAAAAATAGCGTCAAACAAAGAAATGTCTTTCATGGAAAGAATCTATCTTCCTGCGATTTTAAGCGGAATGAAGATTACCCTGAGCCATTTTTTTAAAAAACCTGCAACCTTTGCCTACCCTGAAAAGACGAGAGAATTTAGCCCCATATATAGAGGGCGGCACGTCTTGAAACGCGATGATGAAGGTCGTGAACGTTGCACCGCCTGCGGGCTGTGCGCCGTTGCCTGTCCTGCGGAAGCGATAACCCTCACGGCAGCAGAACGGAAAGCGGGCGAAGAGCATTTGTATCGGGAAGAAAAATATGCCGAAAAATACGAAATCAACATGCTTCGGTGCATTTTCTGCGGAATGTGCGAAGATGCCTGCCCGAAAGAAGCCGTCTTCCTCACGGATAGAATTGTGCTTCCTGAACATAAACGTAAAGATTTCATCTACGGAAAAGACAAATTAGTGGAATCTATGAACAACAGAATTGATGTATCAAAAAGACAAATTAAAAAATATACAATAGACAAATAATGGAGGCTGCTATATTTTACTTAATATCCGCTTGTGCCGTTGTCAGCGCGCTTTTTGTGGTTTTCAGCAAAAGCCCGATGTACAGCATCATAGCGTTGATTATCACGTTTTTCTCCATCGCAGGGCTTTATATATTGCTCAATGCACAGTTTCTGGGCATCGTGCAGATTATCGTCTATTCGGGAGCAATTATGGTTCTCTTTCTCTACATTTTGATGATGCTGAACCTGAAAACGCAGAATGAACCTTTGAAAGGAGGCACATTCCAACTGACTGCCGTAATTGCGGGCTGTCTGGTTTTCATCGGATTTTTAGGCGCGCTGAAAGGCTACAAACAAATCAGTTTTCCCGACAATCCCGACAGCCAAATCGGCTTGACGAAAAATCTGGGACATTTATTGTTCAGCCAATATGTGTTGCCTTTTGAACTGGCAGGCGTACTGTTCCTCTCCGCTCTGGTCGGGGCAGTAATGATAGGAAAACGAAATTTATAACCAATAAAAAACAGAGGTTTAAACAAAAATGACAAATAGTTTAATACAAAACGTCCCGATAGACAATTTCATATACTTAGCCGCACTGCTATTCTGTATCGGCATAACAGGCGTTTTGGTACGAAGAAATGCAATTATTATTTTGGGTTGTATTGAGTTGATGCTCAATTCGGTAAATTTATTACTGGCAGCTTTTTCCGCTTACAAGGGAGATGCTGACGGGCAGATTCTGGTGTTTTTCATCATGGTAGTTGCCGCAGCGGAAGTCGCCGTCGGGCTGGCAATTTTGACCATGTTGTACCGGAATACCCGCTCGGTGGACGTAAGTTTGTTTAACAGATTAAAAGGATAACCTATGGAAAGCATCATCTATTTAATACCGCTTCTACCTTTGGCAGGCTTCGCTGTCTGCGGATTGTTTGGAAACAAAATGCCGGAATCTGCGGTCGGAGCGGTTGCCAATCTCGCCGTCTGGATTCCGTTTTTCCTCTCGGCGTATCTGTTTCTGAATTTTACAGAACCTGTAAAAGCCGACGCGTTCACATGGTTTTCCGTTGGAGACCTTAAAATTAATTTTTCTTTTCAGATTGACCCTCTGTCTTTGACTATGATGATGATTGTTACAGGAATCGGCGCGCTGATACATCTGTATTCCATCGGTTATATGCACAAAGACGAAGGATTTGCCGGATTTTTTTCCTACCTGAACTTATTCATTTTCTCCATGCTTCTGCTGGTTATGGGAAGCAACTTTTTGATATTATTCATCGGTTGGGAAGGCGTAGGTTTCTGTTCCTATCTCCTCATCGGTTTTTGGTACAAAAATAAAAATTACGGCTATGCCGCTCGAAAAGCTTTCATAATGAATCGAATAGGAGATTTGGGATTATTAATCGGAATTTTCCTCTTGGCACATTTATTTGGAAGTGTGGAATATACGGATATTGCCGCTCAGATTGGACAATTCAGTATCAACGACCCGATTTTGATTGCGGCGACCGTTTTCCTTTTCATCGGAGCGATGGGAAAATCTGCGCAGATCCCGCTTTACACTTGGCTTCCCGACGCAATGGCAGGACCAACGCCGGTTTCCGCTTTGATACATGCCGCCACAATGGTTACGGCGGGCATTTACATGGTGGTGCGCGCCAATGCTGTGTACACGCTTGCTCCGTTCACACAGGATTTCATTATGTATATCGGTTTGGCGACTTCGCTTTTAGCTGCTTTCATTGGTTTGAGGCAGAATGATATTAAAAAAGTGCTGGCATATTCTACCGTTTCTCAGTTAGGTTTTATGTTTATTGCCTTAGGCGCAAGCGGTTACACAACAGCCATGTTCCACGTTACCACGCACGCTTTCTTCAAGGCGCTGCTGTTCTTGGGCGCAGGAAGCGTAATCCATGCCATGAGCGGAGAACAGGACATGCGCTATATGGGCGGATTGAAAAACAAAATTCCGGTAACTTTTTGGACGTTCCTCATCGCAACGCTGGCAATTTGCGGAGTGCCTCCGCTGGCGGGAATGTTCTCGAAAGATGAAATTTTTACTGTCATTTGGGAGAAAAACAAAATCGTGTGGGCTTTGACGCTGTTCTCTGCTGCATTAACCTGTTTCTATATGTTCCGACTGTTGTTTTTAACTTTCTTCGGAGAATTTAAAGGCACGGAAGAACAGAAAAAACATCTACACGAAAGCCCTTCGGTGATGACCGTTCCGCTGATAATTTTAGCGGTTTTGACCCTCTTCGGCGGAGCATTAAATCTGCCGCATTATTTGGGACATGGACTTTCGCAAAAAATGGCGCATTTCCTGAACCCGATATATACAAATCTGCCTGAAAGAGCAGAACTCCCATTCGGCACGGAAATGTTGCTGCTGCTTGTTACGCTGGTAGTTATCGCTCTGGTCGCTTTCCTTACTTACAACAAGTATGTAACGAGAAAGGCGCAGGCGGTTATCGAAGAGAATTTGACAGGTTGGGAAAGGCTTTCGGCATATAAATTATATGTGGACGAGTTGTACGACGAAGTCATCGTCAATCCGACGATGAGTTTGGGAAAATTCTGTAAGAATTTTATCGACAAGTACATTATCAACGGAATTGTGGAAAGCACAGTGAAACTGGCTCAGTCGCTTGGCGGGCTGTTCCGCTTCGGACAGGACGGAAATGTGGAAAGCTATGTCTATGTCATGTCCATAGGGATTTTTCTGCTGCTGTTGGCGGCAGGTTGGTTAAGTTATTAATAATAAAAAAAGTATCAAATTATAATGTTAATTTTATCAATATTACTTTTGCCTTTAATCGGTTCGGGAATTTTCTTTTTCCTGAAAGGGAATTATTCCAAATACGGCGCCCTGCTGTTCGCCCTGCTCGAATTTCTGCTGACAATGTATCTCTGGCACAAATTCAGAATAGACGGCGGGACACAGTTTCAGATTCAGTATCCTTGGCTGCAAATCATTAATTCGCGGCTTCATTTCGGCGTGGACGGACTCGCCCTGCTAATGCTGTTACTGACCAACACCCTTGCTCCGATTATCATTTTTTCATCTTTAAAAGACGAAAGACCTGCGCATTTTTATGCCTTGATTCTGCTGATGCAGTTTGGTCTGGTCGGCATTTTCACTTCTCTGGACGGATTGTTGTTCTACTTGTTCTGGGAGGTTACGCTGATTCCGATTTGGTTCATTTGTGGACTGTTCGGAACGGGAGAAAACAAAACTCGGATTAATTTAAAATTCTTTATTTATACATTTTTCGGCTCGCTTTTTATGCTGATAGGTTTGATTTACGCCTATCTGCATGCAGGCTCGTTCGATTTGTACACGCTGTACACCGCAAAAGACACGATGTCTTACGGACAGCAAACCTTTCTTTTTTGGTTGTTTTTTCTGGCTTTTGCCATTAAACTTCCGATTTTTCCGTTTCACACATGGCAGGCGGATACCTACGCAACGGCGCCGACACAAGGCTCTATGCTTTTGGCAGGAATCATGCTGAAAATGGGCGTTTTCGGACTGATGAGATATTTGCTTCCGCTCGCTCCGCTCGCGGTTACAGGCATTTCCGGAGGCATTGCGCTGACGCTTGCCATCGTGAGCGTTGTTTACGCTTCGCTGATTGCCGTTGTACAAAAAGACATTAAGCGGCTGATTGCATTTTCGTCAATGGCGCACGTCGGGCTGATAGCTGCGGGAATTTTTGCCGCCGCTTTGCTCACGGCAAGATACGGTTTGGACGTTTCAGGTATGGAAGGCGCATCAGTGCAGATGCTGGCGCACGGCGTGAACGTCGTAGGGCTGTTCTATGCCGCAGATGTTTTAATGAAGAATTTTGGTACGCGAGACCTGTCCAAAATGGGCGGGCTGGCTTCTAAAATGCCTGTGTTTGCCGTACTGTTCATGATTATTTCTGTCGGAACGATGGCGGTACCTCTGACTAACGCTTTCATTGGGGAATTTTTATTATTGAAGAGTATCTTTTCGCTCACAACTGTCGGTTCGATTTTCGCAGGGCTGACATTGATTTTATGTGCGGTTTACGTTACCAAAATGTACGCCATGTCAATGTTCGGCAAAGGAAATTC
>JAITOO010000085.1 GCA_031289875.1 Flavobacteriaceae bacterium | reverse complement strand
AAGCCTTGATATAAATTTTCTGTCTGCCAAAACGAACCCGAAATTTCCGAATAACTGACTTTTCCCGAATTTCGGTCAAGCGTTGCTATCGTATAGTTGTAATATCCTTGTTTTAAGAGAATTGTTTTTTCGTAAAAGCCTCTTTTTTCGTCGAAAATCATTTTATTTTCGTCTGTCAGTTGATAATTATTGAACAATCCGACCACGTATAAATCTTTGTCTTCCAGAGGATTGGTCATATTCACGGCGAAATTCACATAAGTATAATCACCTTCCGTGCGCCCGTCGCGTTCCTGAGACAAGTCAAAACGGCGGACGTAATATGCTCCGTTTACATCCGGATTGTATGCGTAATCAAGCGGATACGGAATTACGGGATACAAAAAAGTGTTGTACAAACTACCGTCCTTCGTGATTTTCAAAACGCCGTATCCTTGCACGGAAATATTTTTGGTATCAAAGGAAAAAAACTCGTTTCCCCCATCGAAAACGTTAGATAACTGTCCGAAAGTAAAGTTGTTGCCGTTGATAAACTGTGGCTGAATACCGCACAGCGCATTCTCCCAGTTATTATTCCGTAAAATGCACAAACTCAACTGCCTGACATTCATGCTGTTTCCGTTGGGGAAAGCTGCTTTGACGCTGACTCTCTGATTCAAGTCGGGATTGCCGGACGACGAAACTCTTTCGTAACCGATACCCACTTGTCCGACAGGCTCATACACCGAAAAACGTTTGGAAAACAGCGGTTTCTTTCGGTCGTCAAAGACAGTGAGCAGGTAATTTCCGGAAACTTTGACCTGCATGTCCTGATTGGGAAACTGCAAAGTGTAGTGATAATAATTCTGTACCGTATTGAAAGACGGCTGAGCCTCTCGGATTTGTCCGGAGGTGTAACCATTAACGTATTCAGAATCAAAGAGATTGTCGGGATTCCAATTGCGGTCGCAATGTTTTACGGAATAAGATAGGCGTTGATAGCCCTGATTCAAAATGTCAAACGAGAGAATGAAAAAGCGGTCGTTTCTGATGAAAGGCGTTTCGTCATTGGTTTCAGTATTGAAAAGTTGAACAGTCTTAACGTCTTGATTATAAATATTTTCACCTTCCTGTTGCGCCGGAGCAGCGGAAGAAATCAACAGCAAAATCCAAAAATTTTTAATCATAAAACAAAGGTATGTAATTAGAACGGAAACGAGGGTAAATTATTGTTGAAAAAACCGAAGCAGATATGACCCGCTCCGGCTCTTGATTTTTTAAAATCCGCCGTCTAACACCCAGACTTTGTTTTTGTTGTCATTTCGGACAGCAATGTTGTGCTGTTCAATTTCCCCATTTGCCAACTTGATATTGACGGGAACAAATTCGCCGTTGTAAACGCCTGATTTAAATGGTTCTCCGATTTGCAGAATTTCCAAACCGTAATATTCTTTCAAAAATTTTTCATTGGAAAAACCGCTTGTAAATCCTTCTTTCAATGGCTCTATATCTTTGTTTTTCAATGCGTTCAACATTAGTTCTACTGCCTGTTTTGATGAAATATTCTGCAGTTTCGAGTTGGAAAAATCGCCCGAAAGTGTTACGTATTTCAAATTTTTTGGTAAATCTAAAAGTGTGTGTTTATCAAGCGGAACGTTGTAATCTATCGACTGTGTTTTCAAAATTTCCACGTATTTTCCATTGACCAAAATGGAAATGTTGAGACTTTTCAGAAGTTTTGTTTCTTTGTCAAAAACGTAAGTCTGTTTGCTGTCCGATTCTGAGATGCTCGAATTTTTCAAATAATCGCTTTGTGAAAAATCGCCCTGAGCTTTGGTTTCGATGGACAGAATAAGTTGATTATCAACCTCTTTTAAATCTACTTTCGCACCTTTACTCTTTGCCGAAAGTTTTGCTTTTTCCAGAAGAGTTTTGGGACTTAAAAGATAATTGTTCACTTCGCCGAAAATGTTTCCAAATACTTGAAATTCAATAATTTCGTTGGTCGGTTTAATCCAAATTTTGGAATTTTTCCCATCAAAAACGGCGATTCTGCCGGTTTTTTCCACGCGCCAAATCTGTGGATTTTCAAAGGATTTTTCGATTTTGTGTTCTACAAAATCCGCAGTTGGGTCGATGTAGTCGAAGTTGTCCTGTGGATCGGTTCTTACAAAGAATTTGATAACCATTGTTTTCAATTCTTCCGTCATTTTGATGGATTCGCCGAGCAGTGTCATCGCTTTGGCTTCATTGCTTCTGAAAAGGAACGGCAGCACGAGCAGAGCCGTTACCATTGCAGCGATTGCTGCAATTTTTCTGATTTTAATTACTTTCATTTTGTATTCTTTTTTTTTGATTTGATTGACTACGTTTTCTTTGAGCGATTGAGGCGCTTGGGGTTTTATTTTTGGAGTTAATTCGTTCATGATTTTTCTTTGTTTTTGGCTGATGCAATAGGTGTTACAGCGTTAGGAATCACAGTTTTTTTTAATTTTTCCAAAGCATATTTATACCTTGATTTTACGGTATTCACGTTCACATTCAGCGTTTCCGCCGATTCTACAAAATTCAGTCCGTCCACGAATTTGAGTTTTAGCACCTCTGCCTGTTCGGCGGGCAAATCTTTCAACAAATCTTCTATTCTCAGAAACTCCGAAATACATTCTTTTTTTTCTTCATCGATGATGTCATCTTTCATGTTTTCAATTCGTTCCCAATGGATTTTTCCGTTTTTTCGATGATAGTCCGCACAAGCGTTGGCGATAGATTTCAGAAGATAGGATTTAACGTTTTTTGCCGCGGACAAACGTCGGGAATCTTCGTAAAATTTCAGGAATACGTCTTGCACGATGTCCTGCGCCGCTTCATACGAGCCGACCCGAAAGAAAGCAAATGAAAACAGTTGATTTTGATGCTCCTCAATAATCCGTTCCAGTTCCTTGATTTTGTTGAATACAATCTTCATTTTACTTCAATCGCTTTTGTCTTAAAGACGAAAAAATCCTGAAATCGGTTTTAAAAATCATAAAACAAACTTGTGTGAAAGAGAAAGTGGCTTGCAGAAATTATGAAATATCCAACCTGAAATCATTCCTCAACTTTTTCAACAATGGATTGATTTCCACCATTTTCTCGTAAATTTCTTTTGAGGTTAGTAAAACATTTTTGTCTGTCGCTTGAATTTCATAATCAAAACTTATCGAATAATTTTTAAGATACAACTTTAAACGCTGAAAAAAATCTTCTCGCTGAGACTCAAATTCTTCATAAATTGAATGCGACGGAAATTTGAAAAAAATCACGGACTTGTCTTTCACCGAACAAGCTGCCGTGCTTAAAGCATTGTAAAGAATTGCGTTTTTGCCTTTCAATTCGTCCAAGTAGTTTTCCCAAAAATTGACGGCTTTTTCTTCCGAAAACGCCTCATTTTGTTGATTTTTAGGAATTGAGATTGTTTCTTCCTTTTTTTCTTCTGCTGAGTTGAGCGTATTTTTTATCGAAAGTGAAGAAACTCCGCCTATATGGGCAATCGGAGCAGAAGTTCTGTGCAGAACTTCTTCCAAAGCAGGTTTTATAGGTTTTTCCGCCGGCGTTTCAATGGCGGCGATTTTTTCTTCTTTTTGAATCTCTGTTTGAGGCTGAAAATATTGCGCAGGCAGGATTATTCTACGCTTTTTTTTTTTTGTTCGTCGGAGGCAGTCAGCGAAGCAGCCTGCATCAAGGCAATTTCCACAGACAAACGCGGATTTTTGCTGATGCGGTAGTCAATGTCCGTCTGGTGGCAGATTTCTATGGCTTCGATGAGGAATTTCGGCTGGCATAGTTTGGCTTGTTCCAAATAACGCTGTTTGGTGTTCTTGCCAACTTCCAGCAAACTCAGCGTTTGAGGATTTTGCGCCACTATCAGATTTCTGAAATGCGTGCCCAAGCCTGCAATGAAAATTTGCGGGTCAAATCCTTTTTTTTCTATTTCATTGAAAATCAATAATAATTCAGGAATATTATTTTGAAGAATTAAATCCGTGATTTTGAAATAATAATCGTAGTCAAGGATGCTTAAATTTTCCGTAACCAACTGTAACGTAAGATTTTTCTGCGTAAAAGTAACCAAACGGTCGAAAATGGAAAGCGCATCGCGAAGCCCGCCGTCCGCCTTTTGGGCGATGATGTGCAACGCGTCGTCTTCGTATTTTACGTTTTCTTTCTCGGCGATGGATTGCAGGTGTTTTTTGATGTCTTCGATTTCAATTCGCTTGAAATCATAGATTTGGCAGCGGGACAAAATCGTCGGAATGATTTTCTGCTTTTCGGTTGTCGCCAAAATAAAAATTGCATGAGCGGGCGGTTCTTCCAGCGTTTTCAAAAAAGCATTGAAAGCTGCATTGGAAAGCATGTGAACCTCGTCGATAATATAGACCTTGTATTTGCCTACCTGCGGAGCATAGCGCACTTGGTCAATGAGGTTTCTGATGTCGTCCACCGAATTGTTGGAAGCTGCGTCCAACTCGAAAATATTGAACGCAAAGTTATTTTCGTCGGTTTCTCCGTATTTTTCATTGATTTTCCGCGCCAAAATCCGAGCACAAGTAGTTTTTCCTACACCTCTCGGACCGCAAAACAACAAAGCCTGCGCCAATTGATTATCAGCAATGGCGTGTTCCAGCGTGCCGGTAATGTGGCTCTGCCCGACTACGTCGGCAAATTCCATTGGTCTGTATTTTCTTGCAGAAACTACGAAATTTTCCATGCACTGCAAAGGTAAGGATTTTATTTAATTAAATAATTGAAAATTGAGAGACCGATTGTGAATTTGTTACCGTCTGCCAAACGATACATTCCTAATGGAAAGTAAATCCGTTAAATCATTGTAATACATCTATTTATGATTATACGGGTAAAATATTCGATATTCATTAAGTAAAAATTCAACAAACATGTATGAAAACTATATTTCATTAGCAATATCAAAAAAGGACTAAGCAAAAACAATTCGGCTTAGTCCTCTTTTGGGTAAATTATTTAATATAGTAAATATAAGAGCTTAACTCGTTGATTTATAACGGGTTTGTTTTTCTCTCGTATTGGCAGCAGGCAGGCAGTTTTTGATATGCCTCATCGGAAGCCTTAACTTTTTCGCTGTCATAGCCGGCTTTTGCAATTCTTTTAAGAACAGTGTTCAGCG
>JAITOO010000008.1 GCA_031289875.1 Flavobacteriaceae bacterium | reverse complement strand
TTAAAATTGATAAAATTGGAAAATAATGGAAAATCAGTACTTTCAATTAGTAAATGTGAATTTTAGAGCCATCACAAAATCATTCTTTTTGCAATTTATTTTTATGATTTTCGATGCGGTATTCAGATGAAAGCCGTTCTTTTTCAGTCATTTCTCGGGCGTACTGCTTGAAATAAAAATCTTCTTTATCCATGAGATAATCATAAGCGCCCGAAGGCGAAATGAGTTTGACAAAAACAGGCGACATTTCCAAAACAATGAAAACCAGCATGATGAAAAACGAAGCCAGCGCAATCATCGAATTGGCTTTGCCGAGTTCGTCCAGTGCCTGCATACGCGCAGCGAAGCCGTTAAAACCTTCTTCCACAGGTGCAGAGGTTTTCAATTCGTGGGCAAGATTGGCATAAATCTGCGAAATTTTTGCATTTAACGTGTCCAGCGGGTTTTTAACCTGCACATAATATTGATTGAGTTCGTCTTTTTTCTGCGCAAGAAGTTCATCTTTCCGCTTGGCGTTAGGTCCGTAACCCGCTTTACCGCTGGTAGTTTCTGTTCCTGTTCCAATGATTTCCTTTTCTCTTTCAACGGTAATGTCGGCAATTTCTTTTCTTAAATTATTGATTCTGTTCTGGATAGAATCCCGCTCGGTTTGGTACGGCAGGGTCTGCTGTTTGAAACGGAGGTTCATCGAATCTTGCAGTTGCGCTTTATTTCGATTGATAATGACTTCTAACTGTCTGTCAATTTCTTTGTTGAAGATTTTCAGTTCCAACGGTTTAGAAATGACTACGCCCAAAATGAACGCTAAAATCAAACGCGGAAGCGCAGTCAAAAATTGTTGCGAAAAACTTCCTGTTTTTTTCATGGAAGAGACGATGAACCTGTCCAGATTGAAAATCATTGCGCCCCATAACAAGCTGAATATCACAGCGATGAAATAATTGTCAAAAACTGTGTATAGAGCGTAACCCGCAGATAGCGAGGCAAATATAGCTGTGAATAAAATTACTCCGCCCACGCCTGCCTGTTTGTTCCATTCTATCCGTGTCTTTTTCAGCACGGAAAGGTTTGCGCCCGAACAGAGAATCAAAAATTTTTGAATCCAATTCATTTTTTTACTTTAAGAATCTAAGTCTAAACAAAAAACGTTCCTTTATTGAATAAAAATATCAAAAGTTTTACCGCTTTCTTTATAGGTTTCTTCTGCCAAACATTAAAAAACAAAAAATCACCTGAATTTCAAATACCCTCATGAACCACTTAAAAACTTTCATTTTCATTCGGAAAAGTTTGCTCTTTCACATCGGAAACATATTGCGAAATGGCTTTTACTATTTCCTCGTGAAGATTGAGATATTTCCGTGCAAATTTTGGTTTGAAATTTTTGTTCATGCCCAGCAAATCATGGATAACCAAGACCTGTCCGTCGCACTGATTTCCTGCGCCGATTCCGATGGTGGGAATGGTCAATTCTTTTGTTAGTTTTTCGGCTAATTTTGCAGGAATTTTTTCCAAAACTACGGAAAAACAGCCCAATTCTTCCAATAATTTGGCATCGGAGATAAGTTTTTCGGCTTCGGCTTCTTCTTTTGCTCTTAATTTAAATGACCCGAATTGATTGATGGACTGCGGCGTCAAGCCCAAATGCGCCATAATCGGTATGCCTGCATTGAGAATGGCTTTCACGGATTCTGCAATTTCCAATCCTCCTTCTATTTTCACCGCTGCTGCTCCGGTTTCTTTCATCACGCGCACCGCCGAATGATAGGCTTGCATAGGGTCGGATTGGTATGTTCCGAAAGGTAAATCTACCACGAGCATTGCTCTGCTGACGGCTCTGGAAACGCATTGGGCGTGGTAAATCATCTGGTCGAGCGTGATAGGCAGCGTGGTTTCGTAGCCCGCCATAACGTTCGCCGCTGAGTCGCCCACGAGGATTGCGTCTATTCCGCCTTCGTCGGCGAGGCGTGCCATAGAAAAATCGTAGGCAGTGAGTATGGATATTTTTTTGCCCGAAGCCTTCATCTTTTTGAAAGTTTCGGTGGTTACTTTATTTATTTCGGTGTGTATGGACATAATATTTTTTAATTACAAAATTAAATCTATTTCTTTCATAAGCCTGTCTGTTTCGTTCAAAACAAAAATTATTTTTTGATAATGCTCAATATCTTCATAATTCAAAGGACGGGCTGACCCCGCCACTACTTTACGGTCTTTGAGCGGAATAAACTGAGCGGCATCGTCTTTGCTGATATAAATTTTACCGCCTTGTGCATTGGCAAAGCCGCATATCCATTTTAGATAGTCGTTGTGCCATGAGGACTTGTATTCTATATTTTGTTGTTCGGACATAATTATTTTCTATTGATTATATATTTTCTTCCCTTGTTTTTACCTTCCACTTTCAAGATTCCAATTTCGGCGAATTTGGCAAGGTATTTTTTAACGCTGACATCTGATTTGTTGGTAAGTAGCTGAGCGCGATAGTTGGTTATCTCGCCGTTCTTATCCAAGTATCCTGCAATCTGTTCCAAAAACTCCAACTCGGTTTTTGAAAGTTTATCGGTATTTATATCGGTAAATATATCGGTAATTTTCCTATTTGGCAACTCTTCCAATGCCTGCAAAATGGCATTGAGCATAAATTCAATAAACACTTCGGAGTCGCCTGTTTTTTGCGATTTTCCCAAAGCATCGTAATATCCCTGTTGGTTTTCATACACAACGGTTTCCACAGGTAACCACGCCAAAAGTTCGTTCCATTTTGACAAAATTAATGTTTGCCACAACCGCCCAATTCTCCCATTACCATCAATAAAAGGGTGGATAAACTCTATTTCAAAATGTACGATAGAACTTTTAATTAGTGGGTGCGCATCTGACTTTTTTGCCCACGCAAACAAATCTGTAACAAGTTGCGGTACAAATTGATAACTTGCCCCTGCGTGAATTAGTTTTGAGCCTTCAAATACGCCTACGCCCTGCGAGCGAAAATGCCCTGCGTCTTTAACTAGTTCGGAAGTCATCAATTGGTGGGCTTTAAGGAAATCTTTTACTTTGTAGGGGTCGTATTCAAGTAAATGCTCGTATGCCTGATACGCATTTTTTACTTCCTGTATTTCGTGCGGCAAACCCAAAACTCGTTTTCCCTCAATAATATCCGTAACCTGTCCTAGTGTCAGCGTGTTGTTTTCAATCGCCAAAGACGACTGAATAGAACGCAGGCGGTTGATTTTCCGCAATCGTAAATTGCGGCTGTACAAGCCCGACCCTTTCAGTTCGCCTATCTTTTCGGCAATTTGGGCGATGCTGTCAATGGCTTTTGCGCTAATGGTGTATGTTGGTATGTTCATTTGGATTCAATATTTTGTTGTTTGGGCATAATAAATACTTTCAATTACAAAATTAAATCTATTTCTTTCATGAGCCTGTCTGTTTCGTTCAAAACAAAGATTATTTTCTGATAATGTTCTATATCTTCGTATGTCAGTGTTCTGCCTTTGCGGTCTTTGAGCCATTTTTGTGCAGGTTGGTAGCCTCCAATATAGAAATTCCACGCTGTTTCAGGAACATTATCAAAATATTGGGTGTCATTTATCCAAACCATCATCAAGCCGTCATTGCGGGCTTGACCCGCAATCCCCTGAATATTATTATTTCCCGATTTGGGAAAATTGGCAAAATTATTCGGAACGGTAATATTTTCCATTAA
>JAITOO010000003.1 GCA_031289875.1 Flavobacteriaceae bacterium | reverse complement strand
AAATGCAAAATAATTACATAAAAAATGCACGGAAATTTATTGCTTTTTATTTTTTGTCAGTATATCTTTGCTCCATCATTTAAGAAAATGAAGTCCGAAAATGAAAAATATTTTGACATCTGTATTTGTGTTCCTAAGTGCGGCAGCATTCTCTCAGACCGATTCTCTGAAAGTGCAGGATTCTTTGCAGGTGGAAAAGCAAATTAAGGAAGTTACCATTGTCGGACAGAAGAAACTCATTGAACGCAAGGTGGACAGGTTGGTTTTTGATGTAACCAATCTTCCAACCGCAGATGGAGGCAATGCTTTGGACGTTCTCAAAATAACGCCCGGATTGACAGTTTCCGATACCGGCATCAAAATGATAGGAAAAAGCTACGCTAATGTGATGATTGACGATAAAATCATCAACTTTTCAGAAGAAGAGCTCATTAATTTTTTGAAAGGACTAAGAGCCAACGACATACAAAATATAGAAGTCATCACCACGCCGCCTGCAAAGTATGAGGCAGAAGGCAACAGCGGGTTGATAAATATTGTAATGAAAAGAGCTAAAAACGATACTTGGAGCGCCTCGCTTTTCAGCAATTATACGCAGGCAAAATATATGAGGGGAACTTTCGGAGGAAGTTTCAATTACAGGAAGAAAAACCTGTCTTTCTATGCCAATGCTTCTTATGACGGAGGGGATTTTTACAATAAAGAAAACAGCAAAATTTATTACCCGATATTAAAATGGGACGGCAAAAACAGCTATAAATATAAAACAGATTTATTAAGCGCCCGTACAGGTCTTGATGTGGATATTTCCAAAAACTGGACAGTAGGAGCACAATACATGGGAAGTTTTAGTAATCCGAGTTCTAAAAATGCCGACCATACCGATATATTCAACATCTCAGACGGCAGCAAAACTGCTTACATATTGACAGACGGAAATAGCGGCGGAAACAGAAATCTCAATTCGGGAAATTTTCACTCCCTGATAAAATTGGATACTTTGGGCAGAAAAATCAATTTTGATTTTGATATTTTAGATTACTTAAACAACCACAACAGGGTTTATTCCGCCAATACCTTTGATTCGCAAACGCCTGAAATAGAAAACGGTTTGGCTAGTTCCGAACAAAGAATCAACCGAAGAATAACCAACTATTCCACACAAATAGACGTGGAACATCCTTTCAAAAAGTTCAATTTGAATTATGGAATGAAACTCTCGTTTTCCAATACCGATAATGATATTTATGTTTACGATACTTCATCAGGAACGCCTGAACTTGATGAAAATCAGACCAATAAATTTCTTTATAAGGAAAATACGCAGGCATTTTATTTGTCAGCAAACACAAAATTCGGCAAAGATAAATGGGAGTTGCAGGCAGGACTGAGAACCGAAAATACGCAGTTTGAAGGAAATTCTGTAACTTTAAATGAAGTTCATAAAGATTCGTATTTGAAATTTTTTCCTACGGTATATCTTTCCTATAAGCCCAAAGAAAAGCACAATTTTTATGCAGAATACGGCAGAAGAGTTTCTCGTCCGGGTTTTAACGAACTCAATCCGTTTAGAAGCTATACCAGTCCGTATTATTCCTTTGAAGGCAATCCCGAACTCAAACCCACGTTTACCACCAACATCTCGCTCGGCTATATTTACAATAATATTTTTCAGGCAGCATTGTGGTATTCGAGAGACGAAGACAATCGTTCTGCCGTAATTATCACAGATGATGAACCCTTTGTGCAGCGCGCCGTGAGGATGAATTATTTTGATGATTACAGCATGGGGGCAGGTTTATTCTATAGCTATAATAAATTAAAATGGTGGACAAGTCAAAATTCTGTAAATTTATACTTTCAGCATTCTGACTCTAAAATATACCCGATTACGCCAAAAAGCATGGAGGGATATGGAGGCAGTTTTCGTACTTATAACATATTCTATCTCAATGAGAAGAAAACTATTTCCACAGGATTTGATTTCAGCTATGTGCCGCCCAACAAGTCAAGCGATTTGGTTTATAACTATACAAGAACCCAGCTTGACGCTTTTTTCAAAATGCTGTTTTTTGAAAAAAAACTCTCGGTTACGCTTACAGGAAACAACCTGCTGAAAGAAAATTCCTATCACAACAAAAGCGAACGAAACAAGAATATCACTTACATGAAAGGAGACAACAACATGTATTTCAGGCTGGCGCTATCCTATACTTTTGGAAGCAACAAAGTAAATGTAAAACAAAGACAAATAAGCAATGAAGATGAAAAAAACAGAGTAAATTAAATAACTTGAATAACTGAAAAATTGATTTAGGCGCAAAGTACTTTGTGGTCGCGAATACAGGCGAAATGCAAATAAATAAAAAGATTGCAATCTAAAAACCCGCGCTTGTGCGGTTTGTACGCAGGAAAATTAGTTTTAACAAAAAAATATTTCAAAAAATGAAACCATTTAAAAAATTTAGACATAACAAAGTTTGAAGTTTTGGAGACTTCAGGCAAAGTATTGAAAGGTGGTTTTTCCACTGCTTATACAACAGGAGCAGGAGGAGGAAAAGAGGGAAGCAATTTGTATTGCCCTACTACAAACAATTGTAACGGAGGCAATTGCGTTGCTGGTTGTGGTTCACAATTACCACCAAACAGCGGCACATAACTAACCACTCAAAAAAGTGTGGTGTGCGCACACCACATTTTAATTTTTAAAAATGAGCGCTTTATTTATTGAAATTAATTATTTTTGTCATAAAATATAAGAATATCATGAAAAGTTATTTAGATTTTGAAAAACTCACAAAAGAAGAATCAGGAAAACTGTTAGGCGGTTTTTCGTCCGTGTTTAGCGCAGGTATTGATGCAGGCGATGAGGGCGCAAACAACTGCAAAGGCGGCAACTGCAAAGAAGGTTGCAATAATGGTAAAAAGAAAAAAAGAGAACCCAAACATCCTATACCCAACGCTAACTGCGGCGCAGGAGTAAACTGCGTAGAAGGTTGTGGTAAAAATTAATTAAAAATGAAATACAGTCAATTTAATTCTCTTCTTCCTTTTGAAGAAGGGAGATTTGCTTTGTACAATTCTTTTGAAAATAAAGTCATCTTTTTGGAAAAACATTTAAAGGAATTGGTAGAAAACAAAATAAAAAATATTGATAAATTACAAAAAATTCATCCTGATTTTTATAATTATCTTGCAGAAAATAAGTTTATTGTAGAAAATGATATAGACGAAGTAGAAAAAGTAAAAGAAATCAGCAAAAATGTTGATAATAATTTCAGCACATTTTTATTGACGGTAAACCCAACAATGAACTGCAACTTCAAATGCTGGTATTGCTACGAAACGCAGATTAAAAACTCACAGATGGAAAATTCCGTTTTGGACTCGGTGAAAAAATTCATCACAAAAACAGTGCAAAATACTGAAATAACATACTTTAATGTTTCGTTTTTCGGTGGCGAACCTCTGCTTTATTTTAAGAAAACCGTAATTCCGGTTATCACCCATTTAGTTGATGAATGCAGAGAAAACAATACGGAATTTGGTGTGAGTTTCACTACTAACGGCTATTTAATCAATGATGAATTGATAAATTATTTTAAATCCAAAAATATAAATCCACATTTTCAAATCACTTTTGACGGTTATAAGGACGAACACGACAAAGTTCGTTTTGTGAATTCTACAAAAGGAAGTTATGATGAAATTGTAAAAAACATAAAAAAATTGCTTGAAAACCGCTTTGGCATACGAGTTCGAATTAATTTTACCGATAAAAACATCAACGAATGCGCAAGAATTGCAGACGATTTTGCAGATGTTTCGCAGGAAACAAAAGACAAGTTGCTAATGTTTGATTTTCATCGCGTTTGGCAAAATGATTCGTTGGACGATATAAGTATTGCCTTAAAAGAAAATGCAAAGAAAATGCAGGCAAAAGGCTTTAAAACCAATGTCCAATATTCGCCCAATAATGTCCTCGATTCCTGCTATGCCGACAAGCAAAACAGCGCAGTAATCAACTACAACGGCGATATTTACAAATGCACCGCCCGCGACTTTCTGCCGAAAAACTGTGCGGGTTACTTATCAAAAGACGGCGATTTAATTTGGGAAAACGACCATTTGGAAAAGCGGATGAACGCTAAATTTCACAACAAGCCTTGCCTTTCCTGCCGAATTTTGCCCTTGTGTAACGGCGGATGCAGCCAACACGCCATAGAGCATTTGGAAAAAGGAGATGAATATTGCGTGTATTTCAGCGATGAAAGAGAAATCAACAAAGTAGTGCAAACAAAAATAGAAGAAATTATCAATGTGCAATTTCAAGAAGTCTAAATTTTCATTTTATCACCAGTTGGAAAGCACTGACTGTGCGGCGGCTTGCTTGGCGATGATAGCAAGTTTGCACGGAAAAAAATATCAGTTGTCACAAATAAAAAGTTTGTTTGAATTTACGCGAATTGGCGTTTCTATTCAAGATATTTTAGATGTTTCGCCAAAAGCGGGCTTGCAATCGGTCGCATTGAAACTAACCCCGAAGCAATTGCAGGAAATCCCTTTGCCTGCGATACTTTACTGGAAACAAGACCATTTCATCATTTTAAGAGAGGTAAACCAAAAAAGAGGCGAGACCTTTTACCATTTAGCCGACCCCGCATATGGAAAAATCGTTTTGGACGAAGAAAATTTTATCAACGAATGGAAAGGCGTAAACGAAAAGGGCGTTGCTATTGTCTCGGAAGCGGCTGATAATTTCAATGAAATTTCTTTACCCGAAACAGCAAAAAATTCTTTGTTCAATTCTTTATTCTTCAAGGAAGCGATGGTCTTCATTAAAGAAAATAAACTTAAATATTCGTTTTCTTTTTCCTTGATTATCATTGCATTATCGGCAAATTGGCTGATTCCTTTTACTTTTCAGCGGATTATTGACTTCGGCATTACGCCCAAAGCCCTGAAAATCGTTTATTTTCTCCTGTTGGCGCAACTTGTGCTTTTTATTTCTAATTTTATTTCCGATTTTTTCAGCAATTTAATTTTAACGAAAATTAATTTCAAATTGAGCATTGATTTGAAGAAGAATTTGCTAAAAAAACTTATGCGCCTGCCCGTCAATTACTTTGATACACGGCTAAATACGGAAACTTTGCAACGCCTCGGCGACCAAAACACCATACAAAGTTTCATTACATGGAAAGGAATTGATTTTGTTTTAAACATTCTGAATATTTTAGTTTTCGGCTCTATCTTGTTTTATTTCAATTGGATGATTTTCTGTATTTATGCTTTTTTATCGATTATGTCTATCGTTTGGGTGCTTTTTTTTCTAAAAAAAAGAGCCATTCTTGAATATGCAATGTTTTTGCGCCAGTCGGAAAATAACAACAATATTTATGAATTTATCATGAACATGCCTGAAATAAAGATAAATGACGCACAAAATCATATAATCGGAAAAATATTGAACACGATAGAAAAACTCAACAAATTAGAACTTCGTTCTTTGTTTCTGAATATGTATCAAGTGGTTGGCGTGAATTTTCTTTCAAAACTGAAAGAAATCATTGCTATTGCCGTTTGCGCTATTTTCATCATTCATGGAAACATGACGCTGGGGACTTTGCTCAGTATTTCCTACGTTATCGGGCAATTAATCGGACCTTTGCAAAATTTGGTTGGCTTCATTCGTGAAACGCAAGATGCCGACATTGCCAACAAACGAATCGGCGAAATTTACAACAACAAAGATGAAGATAATGAAAAGAAACAACACATTGAAAATGAAACTTTTAAGAAAATAAATATAGAAAATATTTCATTCAAATATCCCGGAAATTTTAATCCTTTTGTGCTGAACAATATTTCATTTGAAATTCCGAAAAATTCCATAACGGCGATTGTTGGCGCAAGCGGCAGCGGAAAAACCACTTTGCTAAAACTGCTTTTGTCCTATTATACTACCACGTCAGGGAATATTTTACTTGATGATTTCAATTTAAACAATGTTTTATCTAACGAATGGCGAAAAAAATGCGGCATCGTTTTGCAAGACGGGCATATTTTCAGTGGAACTATTGCTGAAAATATCGTGTTTTCCGAAGAAAAAATCAACGAAAAAAGATTGCTGTTTGCCTCAAAAATTGCGTGTATTGACGAATTTATAAATTCTCTCCCAATGGGTTATAACACCAAAATCGGGAACGTGGGAATTCAATTGAGCGGCGGACAAACCCAACGGATTTTAATTGCCCGCGCCGTTTATAAAAATCCGCAATACATCTTTTTCGACGAGGCTACCAGCGCATTAGACGCTGAAAATGAGAAGATTATCCACGATAACCTGCAAGAATTTTTCAAAGGAAAAACCGTTTTAATCATTGCGCACCGTCTCAGTACCGTCAAAAATGCCGACCAGATAATTGTGTTGAAAAACGGCAAAGTGGTTGAAAAAGGTTCGCACTCTCAATTAGTTGCTGCAAAAGGCGAGTATTTCAATTTAGTAAAAAATCAGCTGGAATTGGGAGGGTAATGGAGGAATGCAAGACTGTAAAAATCAGGGTGCAGGCATATTTCTCAAAGGTAGAAAATTTCAAACCGCTGAAAATGAGGAAATTAAAAACATACAGTCAAAACTTTAATGAGACTTTGCGTTATTTACGCCCTTTTGGTTTTTTTAGGTTGCCTTGCGGGCATTTATTAAAATTATCCTCTAATATTTTAAGTTTGTTGATGCCATCTCAAAAAAAACTATCTTTGTAGAGAATTTTGATTGAAAAATCAAGACGGCTGTAAAAAAAACTGCCTCAATTAATTAAAGCCATGATAAAGACTTTCATAGAAAGACCCGCGTTGTCCACCGTTATTTCCATCTTCATAGTGGTTTTGGGCATTATAGGCATTACCACCCTGCCTGTGGAACAGTACCCGAGAATAGCCCCGCCGACCGTTCAAGTTTCCGCCAACTATCGCGGGGCAAACGCCGATGTTGTGATGAGCAGCGTAGTCGTTCCTTTGGAAGAAAGAATCAACGGCGTGGAAGGCATGACCTACATGACCTCTTCCGCCACCAACGACGGCGATGCTAACATAAGCATATATTTTGAACAGGAAATCAATCCCGATATTGCTGCCGTGAACGTGCAAAACCTCGTAGCAAGAGCCACCTCACGGCTTCCCGAAGAAGTGGTGCAAAACGGCATAACCGTTCGCAAACAGCAGAGCGGAACGATTTTGATGATTACCCTCTACACCGACCGTCCCGATTACGACGGCAAATTCCTTCAAAATTATGCCAACATCAATATTCTCCCTCAGATACAGAGAATCAAAGGCGTAGGCGATGCCGGCGTGCGCGGCGCTCAGGACTATTCCATGAGGATTTGGTTCAACCCACAGGCAATGGCTGCCTATCAAATCACGCCCACAGAAGTAATTTCAGCCCTGCAAGACCAAAACATCGAAGCCGCTCCCGGCGAACTGGGGCAAAACGGCAGACAGACTTTTCAGTACATTCTGCGCTTCACGGGAAAACTCCGTACGGAAAAAGAATTTGAAAACATCATCATCCGTTCGGAAAACGGAACGATTTTGAGGGTGAAAGACATCGCCAAAGTGGAACTCGGGGCTTTGAACTACACCGTGATTTCGAGGGTTGATGGCAAGCAGGCTATTTCCATTTCTGTGAGCCAAACTTCCGATGCCAATGCACAGGAGGTCATCAATCAAGTCAAAAAAGAAATGGAGCAAGCTTCGCAGTATTTTCCGCCCGGATTGAACTACATCTACATGATGGATGCCAACGAGTTCCTGAGTGCGTCGATTACCAAAGTTATCCACACGCTGATAGAAGCTTTCATTCTGGTATTTCTTGTAGTTTTCGTTTTCTTGCAGGATTTCCGCTCAACGATTATTCCTGCTGTTGCTGTGCCTGTCGCCATTGTCGGGACTTTCTTTTTCCTCAAATTATTCGGATTTTCCATTAACTTATTGACCCTGTTTGCCCTGATTTTAGCCATCGGAATTGTGGTGGACGATGCCATTGTCGTCGTCGAAGCCGTTCATGCGCGTCTGGACAAGGGCGAGAAAAACCCGAAAATTGCCACATTGGCTGCCATGAAAGAAATCACGCCGGCGATAATTTCCATTACGCTGGTGATGTCTGCTGTGTTCATTCCCGTCAGTTTTATCGGCGGGACGAGCGGTATTTTCTACAAACAGTTCGGGCTAACATTAGCGACGGCGATTATCATTTCCGCCGTTAATGCGCTGACACTCAGCCCTGCGCTTTGCGCCTTGTTTCTGAGACCTCACGAAGAAAAATTAAACAAAAAGAAAAATTTGCCGGAACATTTTTATGACGGATTTAACCGAATATTCAATTCTTCCACAGAGAAATACAAAAATTCTTTGATATTCTTGGGAAAGAAAAACCACCGATGGATTATACTCGTTATCATCATTCTCAGCATCTGTACCTTAGCTTTCTTGATGAAGACCATTCCAAGCGGATTTGTTCCGCAGGAAGACAGCGGCGGCGTTATGGGGAATATCACGCTTCCGCCCGGCTCATCGCTGGAGCGTTCTGATTCCATCACAGACATGACGGTTGAAATTGCAAGCAAACTGCCATCGCTGAAAGGAATTTCCAAAACGACAGGAACCAGCCGCCTGAGCGGAGAAAGCAGTTCCTACGGAAGCCTTATGATTAAACTCCAGCCATGGGAACAGCGCAGCATCACGATTAACGACGTAGTCGATTACTTAAAAAAAAGCACAGACACGATTAAAGCCGCTAAATTTATGTTTTTCGGCAATCCGACTTTGCAGGGCTTCGGCGTGAGCAACGGCGTGGAACTCCAATTGCAGGACAGAACAGGCGGAGACATTTTGAAATTTTACGAAGTTACCAATAATTTCATCGACAAGATGAAAGAACGGAACGAAGTCTCCTCGGCGATGACCATTTTTGACCCCAACTTTCCTCAAAAACTCATCGAAGCGGACATTGCCAAAATCAAAGACGCAGGATTGACCCTTTCGCAGGTGATGACTACTTTACAGGCTTACATTGGAAGCATGTATATTTCCGATTTCAACCTTTTTGGAAAACAATACCGCGTTATGGCTCAGGCTTCGCCCGACCAAAGGGCTTCGCTCAACGAACTGAACGGAATGTACATCAAAACTGCCGGCGGCGAAATGGCTCCGATTACGAGATTTATCACCGTGAAAGACGTTACAGGAGCACAGAGGCTGAGCCGTTTCAACATGTATTCGTCCATGAGCGTGAATATTAATCCAAATTTCACGGGCGGATACAGCAGCGGAGAAGTCATCAACGCGGTGGAGGAAGTGGCGAAAGAAACCCTCCCACAGGGCTATTCCTACGATTTTTCAGGACTGACGCGCGAGGAGGTGAACAGTGGCAATCAACTTCCGATTATCTTTATGTTATGTCTGGTTTTCATTTATTTACTTTTAGTTGCGTTGTACGAAAGCTATATTCTGCCGTTCATCATCATCTTTTCCCTGCCTGTCGGCTTGTCGGGAATTTACATTTTCATCAAGCTGTTCGGCGTTTTTCAGGGAATTACCAATAATATTTACGTGCAGGTAACGCTGATTATGCTCATCGGACTGCTGGCAAAAAATGCAATTTTGATTGTAGAATACGCCGTGCAGCGGCGCAGGCAGGGAATGAGCATTGTCGATGCGGCAATAAACGGTGCAGTAGCGCGTCTGCGCCCGATATTGATGACCTCGTTTGCATTTATTTTCGGGCTGCTGCCTTTGGCATTGGCATCAGGCGCAGGCGCAGTCGGAAACCGTTCCATAGGCATCAGCGCCATCGGCGGAATGCTGATTGGCACACTGTTAGGCTTGGTGATAATCCCTACGCTGTATATCGTTTTCCAAAGTTTGCAGGAGAAAATCACACGTTCGGAAATTTTTAACCGCACGGACTAAAATAATAGTCCATTAATTAATTTTCAAATTCGTAATATAAAAAAATCTCTTTATTCTCATATGTTTCAAAAGAAGTAAATATTTTTGTTGGCACATAAATTAGTTCAACTTTTGTTCTGTTATTGAATAGTTTATTATTGACACTTGTAACATAAATATATTTTTCATTTGGACAGATAACAATAGTTTCATCTATTATTAAGTCTGTCATATTTTTATCATTGCTGGCATTTTTTATATTCTTGATTTGTTTGTTATAACGCAAAATTTTTAATGCAAAATTTCTTTTTAGCATCTTGTTGGTCTTTTTTTTCAATTTCTTTTGTAGGCACTTTTTGAGGCATTACAAAAGGCTGTGGCTCATATACTAATGGATTGTCATTTAATATGCTTTTTCCGTTTTTACAAATAACTGATAAATGCTTTTTAGACAGGTACAAGGTGTCTTTGCTTATATTTATAATGCTAAAATATAATCCAAAATGGTATTTATTAGTTAGCCCTGCTTTCTTAAATCCAACATATTCTATTTTAATTTTATCTTTTATGGGTAAAGTACCATAGCTGCATGACAATAATAAAAGTAGTAGAATAATAATACTGCTACCAATGAATTGGAAATTTGGTATCTTTTCATATTTATATAAGTTATAATTTTTCGTTGTTTTATCTCATCTCTGAATCTGAATCATTACCGTTTATAACCACTCATTATCTGAATTTATTATTTTTCTTTTAACTTTACAAAACGTAATTTTTCTTTCGGATTCTGATATTTTATCTCTATAGTATCTATTTTACTGTAAATGTCAATAGGTATACAAACCGCTATTCCGTTATTAATTTTTGTGACATAGTCTTTTTTATGATTATAGTTGGTATATGCATGAGGCAGTAAACTATCATTTAGAAAAGGTGCATCAATTTTTATAACTACATAAACAT
>JAITOO010000131.1 GCA_031289875.1 Flavobacteriaceae bacterium | reverse complement strand
GGTTTCCAGCGAAAACCATTGATGTCCGTTGATGCCATCAACTATGCCGGTTCAACGCAAAACACTGCCGTTGTGCTGAATACGCCTTTTACCATTTTCAGGACTTTGTCAAAAAAGGAAGATTTGAAAAAGCAAATTTTTTTTAACGAAAATACGCTCAGCCAAATTTATCAGCCTTACATGGAACTGACCTCTTCTCAAAAATTCGACAAAAAGAACGTGGTTATCATTATTTTAGAAAGTTTCGGCAAAGAAAATATCGGTTTGGAATTTAACGGAAGAAAACTCACGCCCTTTCTGGATTCCCTGCTCACACAGGGAAGATATTATAGCAACGCTTTTGCCAACGGTTTGAAATCTATTGATGCTGTGCCGTCGGTCATCACCTCTATTCCCTGTTTGATGGAGATTTCCTACATTTCTTCCCCGTTTTCATTCAATAAAGTGGACGGATTCAACAACATACTGAAAAAGCAAGGCTACCACACCGCCTTTTTTCACGGAGCATTTAACGGAAGCCAGAATTTTAACGAATTTGCCAAAATCGCAGGCTACAACCAATATTTTGGAAAAAATGAATATTCGGGACCTGAGAGTTTTGACGGAAAATGGGGCGTTTTTGACGAAGAATTTCTTCAATTCACGGCGGAAAAACTGACGACTTTTCGACCGCCGTTTTTTGCAACGATTTTCACTTTGTCCTCGCACGTTCCTTATACAATTCCCGAAAAATACCAAAACCAATTCCCGAAAGGAAACCGCAAAATCCACGAGTCCGTTGCATATAGCGACTACGCTCTGCGAAAATTTTTTGAAACGGCAAAAAAGCAGTCATGGTACAAAAATACCCTTTTCATACTGACACCCGACCACACCAGCCGAGGCGAAAAACCTAAAGAATACAACACAGGAACAGGCGATTATACCATTCCGATTCTGTTTTTTGACCCTTCAAATCCGTCTTTGAAGAATGAAGAAACCAAACTTTTTGAACAGATTGACATCTTGCCCGAAGTTTTGCAATATCTGCATTTTTCGGGGAAAATCTTTTCTTTCGGCAACGCTCCCGATCAGGAAACAAGATTAGTCGCCAATTTCAGCGAAGGCGTTTACCGATTTATCATCGACGATTATTATTTGATTTTTGATGGAACTAAAATCCTGAACGTTTACGATTACAAAAAGGACCGTTTGCTCCAAAATCCATTGAAAAACTATCCTGCCCAAAAGTTGGAGAGCCAAATCAAAGCCTATATTCAGCAGTACAATAACAGAATGATAGACAATCAATTGTCTGCAATAAGCAAGTAAAAAGATTCTGCACGCTATTTATATTAATGCCTTATTTTTTGTTTTTTCAATGTGAACAAAAATTCCAAGCCTCCGCCTGCCCGATTTTTCACTTGGATTTCGCCTTGATGAAAGAGAACGGCGTTCTTCACAATGGAAAGCCCCAAACCCGAACCTCCGGAATCTCTGCCCCGACCTTCGTTTATGCGGTAAAACCGCTCGAACAAACGGCTGAGATATTTTTCGTCCACGCCTTTTCCCGTGTCGAAATAACTGAAATAGTGATAATTGCTATCCTCAAAATAATTTCTGACATGAATTTCTGCGCCTTCGCCCGCGTACGCCATCGTATTTTCAAGCAAATTTCTGAAAATGGAATACAAAAGCGTGTAATTTCCTTTCACGGTCAAATTTGCATCTATCTCTAAATGAAGGTCATTTCTGTTTTTTTTCAACAAATTTTTCAAATCGGTTTTCAATTCTTCCAATAAGCTGAAAATATTAATTTCATCAAGCGAAAAACGTGAAGACGCTTCTTCCAGTTTGGTTATCAGCGTGATGTCTTCAATCAGTTCCGAAAGACGCACTGCCTGCATATAGGAACGGTTAATAAATTGTTTTTGAGTACTTTCCGGAAGATTTTGTTCGTTCAGCGTTTCCAAAAAAGCGCGCAGGCTTGTCACGGGCGTGCGCAGCTCGTGAGCGATGCTGTTGGTCATTTCCTGCTTCATCAGCCGTCGTTTTTCCAAAGCGCTCACGTCTCTGATGCTGATTTCGAAACTGTTGTCTTCAAAAATCAACACTTGAATTTGAAAGATTTTTCCATTTTTGGAAATTTGAGTATTGAATTTTTTGGATTTTCCGAACGAATTGAGAAAATTCTGTACCTCTCGGAAAGAATCGTTGTTAAAAACTGTGTGGATGTCCAAATTAGCTCCATCAATTATAAAGTTCAGATACTGAATAAAATGCGTGTTTGCATACACTTTTTCCCTTTTTTCGGTGAACAGGCACAAACCTTCTTCCAAATATTGCAAATGTCGGCGTAATTTTTCTGCCTGCAAAGACAATAATTGCTGATTTTTCTGCAATTTTTCAAAAATTTGATGGATTTTCTGCCCAATTTCACCTAATTCATCGTCTTGAAACTCTATCTTTTCAGGCAGAGATTCTCCCTGCTCCGCCAACAGCGCAAACTCCCGAAGTTGGGAAATGGATTTGGCAAAACGGTTGGAAACGTAGTTTAGCAGCAACAGTCCGACGAGAAAAGCTCCTAACGAAAAGTAAATGAAAACCTTATCTGCTTTTAATGAATTTTTAGTTTTAGTGTTGTACGGCAGCGATGTCCGTATAAAATACTGATTATCAAAAAGTTTCGCATAATAAAAAAAAGGCGTTCCCAACGTAGCGGATAAATGAATATACGAGCCGAAAGGCTGTGTCAAAGATTCTTGTATTTCAGGTCTATTTAGATGATTTTCAGCAATATTCAAATTGTCGATATCATTGTCAAAAATAACTTTTCCTTGACGGTTGATAATGGTGATGCGCAATTCTTTCGGAAAAAGCGGAACTATCTCCGAAATCCGCGAAATATTTTCTGTAACTAATTGATTGGATTTAATATAGGAATGAATCTGTTCAGCCTCGTTGTCCAATATGTTTTCTAATGATTTTTGCTTTTCGGTTTCTTCGCGTTTTTGTTCAAAAATGACCAATCCTGCCGTGAAAATTGCAAAAATCGTAAAAAAATACGCAAAAATCTTGTGTTTATAACTTAGATGTTTCATTTTTCAATTTTGTAAGTTTTCAACTAAAAATCCAAAAACAGCACGCCAAAGATAGGAAAAAACACCAAATCCGACAGATTAAGCAATTGACGATTAAAACGGCCGGTTTCCGGCAATAAATTTTGCGCCGTCATTCCTCCCTCACAAAACTATACCCATATCCCGACCGATTGATAAGGTTGCCGCCGTATTTGTCAAGTTTCTTTCTCAATCGTGCAATATGCACATCTACCGTGCGTTCCAGCACCACTTCGTTTTCCCAAACTCTGTTTAGAATATCCGCGCGCGAAAAAATTTTCGATTCATTCTTGACCAGCAAAGTCAAAATTTCAAATTCTTTTTTGGTTAATATAACTTCTTGATTATCAATAAACAAAATCTTGCGGTCAAAATCAATGACTAAATTTTTCATAACGAATTTTGGTGTTTCCCGCTCAGCAGGCGTGGCGGTTTGCGACCGTTTCAGAACAGTTTTCACCCTCGCTATCACTTCCTTGACAGAAAAAGGTTTGGTAATGAAATCGTCCGCACCGATAGAAAATCCCGTAAGCATGTCATTTTCAGTGTTTTTTGCCGTTAGAAAAATAATCGGAATGTTGTTTCCCCTATTTTTCAGAGTTTTAGCCATTTGGAAGCCTGACATCTCGCCCAACATCACGTCCAGCAGCAGTAAATCAAAACGTTGTCCGCGTATTTTTTGCAACGCCTGTTCGGCGGAATCTGCCTGCTCGACGAGGTAGCCCTCATTTTCCAAATTGAATTGGAGGATTTCCCTGATGTCTGCTTCGTCATCAATGATGAGTATTTTTTGTTTATTCGTCATGGTTTGTGTCTTATGTCCGAGCCTTCGACCAGAAAAACGGTCGCTTCGGCGATGTTCGTAGCATTGTCTCCGATTCGTTCTAAACTTTGAGATATTCCACTGATGTTTAGAATATTCCTTATATCCGTTTCTGACAAGGATTGATGGGAGAACTTACGTTGCAAGTTACGATTTATTTCTTTAAAATGCTTGTCAATCTTGTCGTCCATTTCCAGCGTGTGGTATGCCGCTTCGCTGTCGTGGTTAAAGAATGAGATGATTGCCGTTTGCAGCATGGATTCTACATCTAAAATCATCTTCTTTACTTCGGTTTTAATTTTCTGATGCTTAATCTGTTCAAAATCGATGTTCTCAAGAAAATGAACGACGTTCAACAACAAATCTCCGATTCGTTCCAAGTAAACGGCAATGTCGTAATGCGTGATGATAAAGCGCAGATTTTTACCTTTAGGATTGAATTTTAGAATGGCAAAAACGATTTTATCCCGAAGGCTGAGGTCTAACCCGTCCATGCGTTTTTCATTTTCTTCGGCATTGAAAAACAGGCTTTCGTCCTTGTTTTCAAGAATTTTTTTCACCAAAACCATTTGCGACAGGCTGAGCTGGGACAGATTTTCAAAATCTTCGGAAATCAACTGTAAATAGCGGTCTTTGATAGTTGTCATATTTTCAATCATTTAACTAAACACCCCCGAAAGATAGTCTTCGGTTTTTTTATTTTCAGGCTTGGTAAACATTTGCTGGGTATTGCCGTATTCTACCAAATCTCCCAAATACATGAACATGGAACGGTCGGAAATCCGCGCCGCCTGAGCCATGTTGTGCGTTACAACGATAATCGTGTATTGTTTTTTGAGTTCAAGCAACAATTCCTCAATTCGGTTGGTTGAAATCGGGTCTAAAGCAGAAGTAGGTTCGTCCATCAGCAAAACATTGGGTTTCATAGCAATAGCTCTTGCAATGCAAAGTCTCTGCTGTTGTCCGCCCGACAAGAATGTACCTTTTTTATTGATGGAATCTTTTACCTCGTCCCAAAGGACGACGCTTTGAAGACAATTTTCAACCAGTTCATCTCTTTCCCGCTTTTTCACGCTGATTCCGTTGAGTTTATAACCCGCAATCACATTGTCGTAAATACTCATCATCGGGAAAGGATTGGGCTGCTGGAAAACCATTCCCGCCATTCTCCGAACCAGAATCGGATTCATTTTCAGAATGTTATGATTGTTTAACAAAATTTCGCCTTCGGTTTTGATGTTGGGATACAAATCGTGCATTCGGTTGATGGCTCTGAGCAGTGTGCTTTTTCCGCAGCCTGACGGTCCCATAATCGCGGTAATCGTTTGCGCCTCAATTTGAGCAGTAACATTTTTCACTGCTTTTTTTTCAGGCGTATACGAGACGGAAACATTTTTTAATTCAAGCATATAATTTTTCAAGAAATTTTCCATTTTTTTGATAAATTTTTAGCGCCAAGATTAATTCCCAACACGATGATTAATAAAAACAAGGACGAACTCCACACTAAATCCGCCAGATTTGGGTCGTTGTAAAACTGCCAAATCAGCAGGGGAATAGCGTTTACAGGTTTTAAAATGTCCCAGTTCACAACTGATGATCCCAAAACCGTAACCAAAAGCGGAGCGGTTTCTCCCAACACCCGAGAAACGGCGAGTAAAATTCCCGTGAACAATCCGCCCAATGCCGACGGTAAAAGGATTTTCAAGACTACGTCCATGTGAGAACAGCCCAACGCCGTCCCTGCTTCCCTCAGCGAAATCGGGAGCATTTTCAGGCTTTCTTCCGTTGAGCGGATAATGAGCGGCAACATCATAATTGCCAGCGCAACGCCGCCCGCCAGAGCAGAATATTGATGCAAAGGCTTTACCACCCAAGCATATACAATGATTCCGATGACAATAGACGGGATTCCCTGAATCAAATCCGACAGGCTTCTGACAAGAGAGGAATAACTCCTTTTCGGGTTATCTGCCAAAAAGATACCTATTAAAATTCCCAACGGAACGGCAATAACGATGGAAATCAGCAGAGTGAGCAGACTTCCTGTAATTCCATTCAAAATTCCGCCCGGAATCGACGCTCCAACGGATTTTGCAATCATTGCGTCCATAGAAGTCGGTTCGGTACGGGTGAACAGGTTGAT
This sequence comes from Flavobacteriaceae bacterium, assembly GCA_031289875.1. Lineage (GTDB taxonomy): Bacteria > Bacteroidota > Bacteroidia > Flavobacteriales > Weeksellaceae > Apibacter. The sequence goes on along the minus strand of JAITOO010000131.1, from coordinate 7,064 downwards.
GCTAAAATGTTTGTATCCTTTCAAAATCAACTCTCCGATGATGAGGAATAAGGGAATCATCGCTAAAGCAGAAAAGAGGCAAACCAGTCGGAAAACGGCTCGGTCTTTAGAATCTCTCTTTCTGATGTCTCTTTCCAAACCTTTCTTTCTGTCCGCTCTCCAAAGAAAAGGAGAACTTCCGGCATGATTGTTTAATCTTATAACTTCCATCAATTCATTAATTTAATGATTTGTTTTGCCAAAAAATTCACTATTGCAGTGATTAAAAACAACATCAATCCGACGGCAAACAGTGCGTTGAGTTTCAAACCTTCTGCTTCGCCGAACTGATTGGCGATGATGCTCGCCATCGTATTGCCTGTATCGCCCAATCCGTGCGGAATATTAATTGTATTCCCGATGAGCATCGTTACTGCCATCGTTTCGCCCAGAGCGCGCCCGAAAGCCAGCATATACGAAGCGGCAATTCCTGAACCTGCATTGGGCAGAATAACATGCCGAACGACTTCCCAATGTGTTGCGCCCAAACTGTACGCAGACTCCTGCAATTCTTTGGATACCATAGAAATAAATTCTTTACTAAGCGAAGAAGCATAGGGCAAAATCATAATAGCCAGAACAAGACTTGACAATAAAATCCCGAAACCCTGCCCGCTCAGTTCTGATTTTATTAAAACCGGACGGAGCGTATAAAATCCCCACAAACCGTACACAATGGACGGAACACCTGCCAGCAAATCGACGATTGTTCCCGACCATAAAGCGATTTTTGTGTTTTTGAAATATTCGCCGTTGAACAAGGCTATCGGAAGAGAAAACGGAAGGCAAATCAGCAGGGCAAGAATGGAGGTCGTCAGCGTCCCGACGATGAAAGTCAGCGCACCGTATTGTTCCCGCTCGGCAGAAGAGTCCCATTGTTCGGAAATCAGAAAATTCCAAAATCCGAATTTTGAAAAAACGGGCAAGGAATTGACAAACAACAAATACAAAAATCCCGCCGTCAGCAGCAGCAAAAAAATGGAAGCTGAAAATAGCAGAGATTTGAATATTTTGTCTTTCATGCAATTTTGTTTTTCAATTTAAAACAGATTTTCCGCCGTAAGTAATTGATTTTAATAAAGTTTCTGCTTTATTTTTAGCCTTGTCGGAAATTTCCGCATAATGTGTTTTCACGGCAAAATCCTGTCCGTCTTTGCCTGTAACATATTTCAGTAAATCGACCAAAGCCTTTGCCTGTTCGGCAGTACGGTTGTTGTAATTTTGCTCCTTGTAAACAAGAATCCACGTGAAACAACTGACAGGATAGGCGTTCGGATTTTCGGAATTGGTGATGGAAACCCGCGTATCCTCGGGAATATCCACATCGGCGGCGGCAGAAATGCTCTGTGCATCTGCTTCAACAAAATTGCCCGAACGGTTTTTCAATAAAGCGGAGTTGAGATTCATCGCAAAAGCGTACTCTGAGCCGACGTAACCGATGGCGCCATCTGTCTGGGCGATGATGCCTGCCACGCCGGGATTTCCTTTGGCGGCAACTTTAGCGTTCCCTTGCGGGGCGGCGTTTACTGAAATAGTTTTTCCCGTGCCGATTTCTTTTTTCCAATTTTCATCTGCCTTGGACATATAGTCGGAAAAAACGTAGGTCGTTCCGCTTCCGTCCGAGCGGTACACTGCCGTAATTTTTTTGTCGGGAAGATTCAACTCCGGATTTAAGGCTTTGATTTTCGGGTCGTTCCAATTCGTGATTTTGTCTCTGTAAATGTCGGAAATGATTTCTGATGTGAGTTTTAATCCTTTCACTCTCTGCAAATTATAACACAAAACCACTGCGCCCATGGCTGTTGGAATGTGGACTACTTCCGCACCAAAATCTTTTAATTCTTTATCGGAGAGAAAAGCGTCCGAAGCTCCGAAATCCACGGTTTTGTCTTTCAAACTGCGGACTCCGCCGCCGCTCCCGATTCCGCCGTAAGTTACATTGACGTTGTTCTGTTCTGCAAATTCCTTGAACACAACATTATAAAAAGGCTGCGGGAAAGTTGCGCCCGCACCTGCCAGTTCTGTATTTTTTTCCGAACAGGCGGAGAACAGCAAGGCAGAGGTTAAAATTGTAAGAAAAATCTTTTTCATTTTTGGGTTAATTAAATTCCTGATGCAAAAGTAAAGCGTAGTTGTCAAGCAGATATTGCCATTTTGTTACGTTTTTGTTGCGTTTCGGATGGAAAATATTAACCCTTATAAATTGTTTATTTTTTGGTGTCGCTAAATCAATATGCTCTTGCGAATAGAACCCGCTTCTTAGACGGTCTTCCCGAGTAGATGCACACGCCGTCTTCTTCTTTGGCATTCAGCGGAATACAGCGAATGGTAGCTTTGGTTTCTGCCTTGATTTTTTCTTCCACTTCCATTGATTCGTCCCAATGTGCCGAAACAAAGCCGCCTTTCTCGTCCAGTACTTTTTTAAATTCTTCATAGGTATCCACCGGCGTAATCAGTGAATCGCGGCGGATTTTCGCTCTGTCAAAAATATTCTGTTGAATTTCCTTCAACAAGTTTTGAATATGTTGCGCCAAGTTGTCCAACGGAGCCGAATGTTTTTCCAGCGTATCACGGCGGGCAATTTCCACCTGATGGTTTTCCAAATCTTTGGGACCAATCGCAATGCGCACGGGAATTCCTTTCAATTCATATTCATTAAATTTCCAGCCGGGCTTGTACTCGGTTCTGTTGTCATATTTCACGGAAATTCCCAGATTTTTCAGTTGATTCTGAATTTCATCTGCCACTTTTCCTATGGCTTCCCATTGTTCGTCAGTTTTGTGAATCGGAACAATAACTACTTGAATTGGAGCAATATTTGGGGGAAGCACCAAGCCGTGGTCGTCGGAATGCGACATAATCAGCGCCCCGATGAGCCTTGTGGAAACGCCCCAAGAAGTTGCCCAAACGTACTCTTGCGTTCCTTCTTTGGACTGATATTTTACATCGAAAGCTTTGGCAAAATTTTGTCCCAAGAAGTGTGAGGTGCCTGCCTGTAAGGCTTTTCCGTCCTGCATCATCGCTTCGATAGTGTAAGTTTCCTCTGCACCTGCAAAACGTTCGGCAGGCGATTTAACTCCCTGAATGACAGGAATCCCCATAAAATTTTCAACAAAATCAGTGTAAACATTGAGCATTCTTTCTGCCTCTTCGACCGCTTCCTGCCTTGTGGCATGGGCGGTATGTCCTTCCTGCCAGAGAAATTCTGCCGTCCGCAGAAACAGGCGGGTTCTCATCTCCCAGCGCACTACATTTGCCCATTGATTGACTAAAATGGGCAGATCTCGGTGAGATTTCACCCAATTTTTGTAGGTATTCCAAATGATGGTTTCCGACGTGGGTCGAACGATGAGTTCCTCTTCCAATTTGGCTTCGGGATCAACGACAACACCTTTTCCGTCAGGAGAATTTTTTAAACGGTAATGGGTAACAACAGCGCATTCTTTGGCGAAACCTTCCACGTGGTCGGCTTCTTTGGAAAGATAGGATTTGGGGATGAAAATCGGGAAATAGGCATTGACGTGTCCTGTATCTTTAAACATTTGGTCAAGCTGATGCTGCATCTTTTCCCAGATGGCATATCCGTAAGGCTTGATGACCATGCAGCCGCGCACGCCTGAATTTTCCGCCATATCGGCTTTGGTTACCAATTCGTTGTACCATTTGCTATAATCTTCTTCTCTTGATGTAAGTGTTGCCATAATGTATCTTAATAATTCTCGGCAAAATTAAACTTTTCTTTCCTTAGTTTGTCTATTTAGTAAAGGAATTTTAACAGTCGGTATGATTTTTGTAATTTTATAATTAAAAAGGTTTAACTTTGACAAACGAAAATAATATATAAACTATCTAAATAAAGGACATCATGAAAAATATTGTTACAAATTCGCACAAATCTCTGCTCATTATAGGCGCAATGTCTATAATTTCAGGGTTATTGGCTTCCTGCTATGTAGAGCAGCCTTCTTATGGTTATCAAGGAGACGGAGTGTACTACACACCAAACAGGAACAGACAATACAATGACAACAATAGTCAAAATCAGCAGCAGGGTTACGTTTATGGCGATAGCCAAAGCAATTCTTACAGTGATGAAAATCAAGTAAGGATAGGAAAGCAGTACGTTACTCCTACGCCTGATACGGACGAAATGCTGAACAACAGTATGAATAATAGCAACAACAATTATTCACAAGATTATCAAAATCAGAACCAAAGTCAATCCTACGCTAATAATAACGGCTGGGGCGAAGACGGCGGTACGGTCATCAACTACAACTATTACGGATACGGAGGAGGATATTATCCTTGGGGAGGCTATTACAATTCATGGTATCCATTTTACAGTAGGAACAGTTGGTATCCATCTTGGGGCTGGAACTTCGGCGTTTCCATCGGCTGGGGCTGGGGATATTCATCTTGGGGCTGGGGAAGCTATTATCCTAGCTATTGGGGAGGATATTATCCCGGCTATTGGGGAGGATATTACTCCGGCGGCTATTACGGACACAATTACCATTATCCATATTACGGACATTATGCTAACTATGGCGCAAGACCTGTCGGAAGAGGAGGAAATACTTATGCAACCAACAACAATGTAGGACGTTCCTATACCGCCGTGAAAGCACAGCAAGTGAAAAATTCTCAAAGGAACACGCTTAGCAGCAGCGGAAGCAGAGGAACAATAGTAAACTCCGGCAACAGAGGCACGGTTATCAACAATAACAGCAGCACAAACAATGGTCAGGGAGTGAGCAGAGGAAACGTCATCAGCAACCCTAACAACGTCGGTGGAGGAACAGTTACGAATAACAGAACTTCCACTTCTCAGCAAAACAGTGGAGTCAATAGCAATTCGAGAGGACAAGTTCAGTCCAACAGCAGCTATTCTTCTCCAACAAAAACTGAAACATCAAGCAGAACTTACGAATCCCGAAGCAGCAGCAGCACGCCTTCTTACAGCTCCGGCAGTCGCAGCAGTTCGTCTGCAGGCAGCAGCGGTTCTTACGGAGGCAGTCGTGGAAGCAGTTCGAGCAGTAGCAGCAGCGGAGGCAGCCGAAGTGGAGGCAGAAGATAATAATATTTGATTAAACTATTTAGCTATTAATAATTTTTAAATCAAGAAATGAAAAAACGAGTTTTTTGTATTGTTGTCTTTTTGGCAATAGTTCAAGCAGGCAAAGCGCAGACCAATAATTTCTACCCCAACGACGTCAGCGATGCACTAACGGGTTACAGCGGAAACTTCAACACCTCTGGGACAGCACGCTACATCGGTATGGGAGAATCTATGGGCGCTTTGGGCGGAGACCTCAGCGCAGTGGAAACCAACCCCGCAGGATTGGGTATCTTTCGAAGTTCGACCGCTAATATCACTCTGAATGTCTTGGGAAATAAAAATCAGGCTTCCATGAGCGGCTCTCGTTCTACCAGCGAGACCAATTTTGACCTCAGCAATGCGGGAGTAGTTTTTGCTTTCGGCGCTGATGCCGTTCCTTGGAAAGTAAATTTTGCCCTGAACTGTCTGTCAGAATGGCTTGATAACGACGTTAGTTTTCCCGAAAACAAAAACATTTTCAACACTTATAGTTCGGGAGACACCTACCATTTCAAAAGTTGGGAACAATCCGTTTCAGGCTACAAACTCAAAACCAAAGTCAGCGTAGCTGCCAATTACAAAGACACTTGGTACTTCGGCGCAGGGCTTGATTTCCACTATTTGAGCATGGACAGGTCTTCGCTGTATCAAGATGTAAATTCGGCAACAGGAGAAACCGCATATTCTTACGAACAATATACTCCATATTCTCAGGAAGCGAGCGGATTTGGATTCTCTGTCGGAGTTATCGGAAAAATCACGCCTGAGTTCCGTTTGGGAGCGGCTTATAAATCGCCTGTCTGGTGGTCTGATATTAGAAACGAATTTTCTTTTTACAAAAATAATCAAAGTGATAAAACCTATTACTACTTTGATGGAAACAGAAACACCGCACCAGGCAATGTAACGCTGAGCGCCGCTTACGCTTCCGACATTTCGCCCGACGGCAAACAGTCTTTGGCTGCAAATTTTGACTTTGTCAATTATTTCAACAAGGATTATAAATTTAGCGGAAGAGATGAAGAATATAAATCGAACAACTATTTCGTTGATAATTACATGCAAAGTTCTCAGGAATACCGCTTTGGCGTGGAATACCGCTACGATTTCCTGAAACTGCGCGCAGGTTACGGCTATGCCGGTTCGCCTGTCAAGGACAAATCCGTTTATGGCAGTTTGACCCCTTCCGACGGATTCAATGCTCAGGTTAAGAATTATTTAGGTGGAGAGCGAAACAAATTCGGCGCAGGCATCGGTTTCGATTGGGGTAGTTTCTTTGCAGATTTTGCTTACCAATGGATTCAGCAGAATTATTATACGTCTTTTGCAGGAGATTTTTACGAAAGCCAAAATTTAATTTCCTTTCCTACCGAGTATTCCTATTTCGGAAAAATCAAAAATACGCAAAACAATTTTATTCTCACATTAGGAATCAGATTTTGAACATTTAAGTAGGTTTTTATATAAAAAAGTCTCTGGATTTTCTTGAAAATCCAGAGACTTTTTTTTCAAGTTCTGCCATCTGCTTTTTTAGAAAGTCTATCAAATCCTGCTGCTTTTTCATCATAAAATCGGGAATGTTGTAGAAATGATTCGTTTGGTTGTCGTACAGCCCGCTTGTCTCAATCTTGATCAAACGACCTGCTTCCCTACCTTTTTATTTCATTTCCGTTTTTATCAATATAAAATTCTCTGCCGTTTAATTTTACTATCGCCAGACCTCCGTCAAAATTCTTTATATCATCATATTTTAAAGGAATAATTTCTTTGCCTGTTTGGTCGATAAATCCGTATTTATCGTTTATTTTTACCCTCGTCAGCCCTTCGTGAAAACCCCATATCTCATTATATTTTAAAGGAATAACTTCTTTGCCTGTTTTGTCGATAAACCCGTATTTGCCTTTTAATTCTACAACCGCAAGCC
>JAITOO010000126.1 GCA_031289875.1 Flavobacteriaceae bacterium | reverse complement strand
CTGCCTAAAAACTGCTTCCGTAGTTTCTGAAACTTCTATCCTGATATTTCACGGCATCGCGCAAAATGTTGGCTTTGATACCGATGAAAAAATCCCAAGATTTATAGTAACCCATTGGATTCCAGTTGAAATTGATGGTAAAACTTCTCAAATCCCTGCTCAAACCGATAGTTGTATAGGTAAATTCCTTAGCCATAAGGTCGTAGTTGGTCGTAAAGTTGATGTTCCAGTACGGCGATGGCGAGACGCTTCCCGACAGAGACGTCATAATCGTTTTGTTCAGCGTGCCGTTTATTGCCTTGCTGTAATTGTAGTTCAGCGAGGTGTTTATCCGCCAAGGCAGGTCGAAATGGGCGTAATTGTCGTCGTCGAAATAATATTTTTCATAACGTATCGTTCCCTGTTTTTTGTATTTCTTTCCGTAATCGGTTTTCTCCCCGAACATTGTCGGGTCAAGACCAAAGGTCAGCCCGATGCTGTAATTGGTTGGGGCAAAATTTCCAAATTCGTCCACGTAGTGCCAAGTGGGAGAATATCCGCCTTTCGGAATGTTGTAAACAGCTTTATAGGGATTCATCGTCATACTGTAATTGACTTTCAATTTGGAATTCCAAAGGGAAGTCGCTCCATTTACGCTGATAGGGCTCCACCTCAGAGAATCTGCCGCCATGTTGTACGATGTTCCGATATTCAAATAGTCAAAAATCTTGATTTTCCGTTCGCCTTTCTTCTTATCGCTTTGGTCTCTAACTTTCATTTCCAGATTGTTGGCAATGGAAATTCCAATCGAATTGCTCAATCCCGAAGGCGGTGCGCCGAAAATGTTGTCTTTGAAATAAGAATATTTGACGGGCTTTCCGTCCACGCCGAGATAGGTGCTGTAATATCCCCAAGACGGGTCGGAGAAATCCGGCGTGTAACCAAAAGAAATCGATGGAGTTACAACATGTCTGATTGCTCGAATCAGCCCTTCCTTGTTAAAATTGAGTTGTCCATACAAAGTCGTCGATAGCCCTGCACTGAGATTAAAGGTTCGATAGGAGGCAAAGCCGTTTTTGTCAAAAGTTTCAATTTTCAAACTGTCGCCCATCGCCCCTGAATTTTTCCAGTAAGAAATTGTCTGCTGCGTTTTGGTAGCCCAAATTTCCTTGTAATTTCCGCCGAGCGTAAATTGAAAATAATTTAAAATTGTCCCACCGGTACTGAGCTGCGTGGTCTGTTGGATTCCGTTTTTTGCATTGTCAAACATTCGCTGAGTGAACATGTCGTCGGTAGTGGTGGTCAGGTTGTTCCGCAAATCCATTCTGTAATCCATGCTTAAATTTTGAAGCAATCCTTTTTTCGTACCGCTTTTCGGCGCAAAAGGGTAGAACTGAGGCATATTAACCGCCAATTGAGGGAGAACCATCGTTACCGTTCCCAACTGAATGGACTGGTTGGCGCTGACATTTGCAGAGACAGTCAAAGGCGTGGTATTAAACCGTTTGACTACTGAAACGGAAGAATTGGTCTGATTGCTGACAACATTGCTGTTCACTAAGTTGATAGGATTGACGCTATTAGCGTAATAATTGGAACTCATATAATTAACACTCGCCGAGAAAGTCAAGTTCGGGTTGGCTTTGTCGCTTTGCGAATGAGACCAAGTTATGCTGTAATTACTTGATTCTGAATAATCCGGAAGACCTTTGGTACTGTTTATGTTTTTGTCGAACCGAAAGCTGAGGTTGCCGCTGTATCGGTAGCGTTTGGTGTAGCGCAGGTTGTTGTCCAGCATCCAGCTTCCTTTGGTATATGCGCCTGTACGAAACTCATAATCAGCATATTCCCCAATTGGAATGTACACGCCCCAGCGGTCTAAATAGAAACCTTTGGACTGGCGTTCGCCGAAAGTCCCAATCAGCAAACCTGCCGAGCGTTTGCTCGTAGCGGGAAGAATGGCAAACGGAAGCATGAACGGCGTGGGAATCTGCTCAATGTACATTTCGATAGGTCCCGTAACCAGCGTTTTGCTTTTGATGAGTTTCATCTTGTCCGCCGATAAATAATAATCGGGAATGGAATCTTTTTTGGCTTTGAAATATTCGTCGGTGGTATAAATACCGCGCCTCATGTAATATTCGTCATCGTTCATTTTCTTGGCTACTTCGGCAACGATAACGCCTTCGCTTTCTTCCGTCCGGACGTTGTATGTCAAGCCCTGTTTGGTTTTCATGTTGAACCGCGCTTCGCGGTATTCATATTTCTTGCCCGCCTGCGTGAAGGTCGTCGTTCCGACGATTCGCCCCAAACTGTCGGTTTTTCCTCTCGCATAAATATCGCTTGTGTTCCAGTCTATTACGATATAATCTGCATTCATTTCCATATCTTGATAAGTTACTTTCGCATTATTAATGAGGTAACTGAACTTTTTGGAAATGGTATTTCTGATTTCGTCTGCGCTGGAATTGACTACGTCTTCCAATCTTTCTTTTGTAACCGTATCAGCAGAAATTTGTATGGAGTCTTTTCCGGAGGACTGTACCGCCGCGTTTTCATCCTCCTGCTGTGCTAAGAGAATGTTAAAAATTAGAAAAAATAGACAAACTGTCTTATATTTGAAGCCTGAATTAATCAAAATGTCAAATTCATGAATTTGGCTTCAAAATTAAACAAAAAAAAAACCTCATGCGAGTTTTAACAATATTTAACTTAAAAATATTACTGTATATTGTCTGCTTTTTCTCTATAACTCTCTGTTTTTCACAAAAAAAGCCTAATTTTATTGTTACCCTCGATGCAGGGCATGGCGATCACGACTACGGAGCGAGAGGCTCTTTTTCCAATGAAAAAGACATCAATCTTGCGTTGGTTTTGAAATTGGGCGCCTTAATTGAGAAAAACTGCAAAGACGTAAAGGTAGTTTATACCCGCACTACGGACGAGTTTATTCCCTTAAAGCAACGCTCAGAAATTGCCAACAAAAGCAAATCCCATTTGTTCATTTCCTTGCACTGCAATTCGAGCAAAGCAAGGGTTGGAAGCGCATTTGGAACGGAAACTTGGGTACTGGGAGCTCACCGCACCAAAGATAATTTTGAGGTAGCAAAACGCGAAAACGAAGTTATCTATCTGGAAAAAGACTATCAAACCACTTATGAGGGTTTTGACCCTTCTTCGCCTGAGTCTGTCATCGGTTTGTCGCTGGTTCAGAACGTGAATTTAGACAACAGCGTTAAATTAGCTTCTTTTATTGAAAACAATTTCAAAGGCAGTGGTCGTTTTTCGCGCGGCGTGAAGCAGGCGGGATTTGTCGTGTTGGTTTATACCGCCATGCCGTGCGTTTTGATTGAAAATGGCTTCATCAACAATCCGGACGACGAGGCGTATCTCAGCTCGGAAGAAGGACAAAATACCATAACCCAAAACATTTTTGACGCTTTTCTGAAATACAAAAAAGAATACGACAAAAAATCGGAAAAAAAGCAGGTATCCGAAACTGAAACTCCTTCGGAAAAACCGTTAATTGATACGGAACTGAAAGTGCAGTTTTTGACTTCTATTTACAAATACGCCCCTGATGCCGTGCAGATGCGCGGACTGCAAAATGTGGAAATCATCAAGGAAAATGAAAAATACAATTATTATTCAGGCAGCACAAATTTGAAATCCGAAAGCGACAAGATTCTGAAACTTGCTCAACAAGCGGGATTTCCCAATGCGAAAGTCGTGGAATTTAAACCGAAAGATATTTTGCCGAACAATGGGTGCTACACGATAGAGTTACTGGTTTCTTCCAAAAAATTTCGCGACAAAGACAATATTTTCAAAGGTTTGGACATAATCCGAGAGAAAAACAATGGCATTTTCACTTACACCACAGGCAGAACAACCACTTACGATGCCGCCGAAAAACTGCTGGATTCCGTTCGAAAACGCGGTCTGACCGATGCGGTTATTTCTGAAATAACGCCTTGATTTTCAATCCTTAATTGATTCCAGTTTCAAATAAAACGCATATGCCAAAGCGGTTTCTTTCAGAGATTCAAAACGTCCGCTGGCGCCGCCGTGTCCGGAATCCATATCTGTTTTGAGAATTAAAATATTGTCGTCTGTTTTCAACTCCCGCAATTTTGCCGTCCATTTTGCCGGTTCCCAATATTGCACCTGAGAATCATGCAATCCGGTAGTAATCAGCATATTCGGGTATTTTTTTACCCCCACGTTGTCATACGGCGAATAAGATTTTATATATTCGTAAAATTCTTTTTCGTTTGGATTTCCCCACTCATCATATTCTCCTGTCGTCAAGGGAATTGAATCGTCGAGCATAGTCGTAACCACATCCACAAAAGGAACATCGGCAACAATTCCATTGAAAAGTTCCGGCGCATAATTTGCGACCGCCCCCATCAGCAGACCGCCTGCGCTGCCGCCGTTTGCGTACAAATGTTCGGGAGAAGTGTAATTGTTTGATGTTAAATGTTTTGCACAATCTATAAAATCAAAAAAAGTATTTTTCTTTTTGAGTATTTTTCCGTTTTCATACCATTTTCTGCCCAAATCTTCGCCGCCGCGTACGTGCGCAATCACGTAAACGAAACCTCTGTCCAGCAACGACAAACGCTCGCTGCTGAAGGTTGCGTCCATCGAATAACCGTATGATCCGTAGCCGTACAAAAGCAAGGGTTGAGGGGTGGAATGATTGAATGATTGAGTTTTCCGCATCACGAGCGACATCGGAATTTTTTCGCCGTCCCGCGCCGTTGCCCAAAGGCGTTTCGTAACGTAATTATCTTTGTCGAAATTGCCCAAAACTTCCTGCTGTTTCAGCAACCTTTTTTCGAGGGTTTTCATGTTGAAACTAAACTCGCTCCACGGCGTAGTCATTGAGGTGTAGCCGTATCGCAGAATTTCGGTGTCGAAATCAAGATTTATGGAAGTTCCTGCCGTGTAAACTTCTTCCTCAAAGGGAATTTCGTAATTTTCTGCGCCGTTCCAGTTTCTGATTTTGATGTGCATTAAGCCATTTTCCCTTTCGTCCAAGACTAAATAATTTTTGAAGATTTCAAAATTTTCCAGCAAAACATTTTCTCGATGAGGAATTACCTCTGCCCAAAACTCCTTATTCGTCTGATTGACACGGGTTTTCATCAGTTTAAAATTTGTTGCGCCGTCTTTGTTGGTTAAAATGTAAAAATCATCGCCGAAATGGTCAAAAGAATATTCGAGTTCTCTTTCTCTTTTTTGGAAAATTTCAAACTCGGCATTCGGCTCGTCGGCGGGAATGAAACGGTATTCGTCCGAAAGCGTTGCGCTTGATTCAATGAAGATGTATTTCATTGATTTTGTTTTATTTACCGAGCAGTCAAAAGTTTCGTCTTTTTCTTTATAGATCAAAATATCGTCTTTTTGCGAAGTTCCTAAAACGTGTTTGAAAATCTTGTCGGAACGTAGGGTTTGCGGGTCTTGTACGGCATAGAATAAGGTTCGGTTGTCATTCGCCCAAACGAGGTTTCCTGTGGTTTTTTCGAGTTTGTCGGGAAGAATTTCGTCCGTTTCCAAATTTTTGATTTGAATGGTGTAAATTCTGCGACCGACTGTATCCGCAGCGAAAGCGGCAAGTTTATTATCAGGGCTGACTTTGACGTTTCCCAACCGGTAAAATTTATGTCCTTCCGCCATTTTGTTCACATCACACAAGATTTCTTCGGAAGCCTCCAAAGTTTCTTTTTTTCGGGAGAAAATCGGGTATTCGCCGCCTTTTACGAAGCGCGTGAGATACCAGTAGCCGTTGTGCTTGTACGGAACGCTTTCGTCCTCTTCCTTGATTCTGCCTTTCATTTCATCGAAAAGTTTCTGCTGCAACTTTTCCGTATCTTTCATCACCGCTTCGGTATGAGCGTTTTCTGCTTCCAAATATTTGATAACTTCGGGATTTTTGCGTTCGTTGAGCCAATAATAATTGTCAATTCGCGTATCGCCGTGCATGGTGAGTTTTTTGGGATTTTTTTTTGCTTTCGGAGCTTGCATAATATTTTGAGAAAAGGCAAAATTAAACAAAAAAACGGAAAGAAAAAGGATAGATGTCTTCATATTTAATCAAATTTTAAGGGTCAAAATTAAACAATATTCCTTCAAATTCCTACCTTTGTAACCTTATTTTTATTTGCAAAATGAACAAAAGAAAAGGACAAGCGATATTTTACGGAATTATCCTCGTGCTGGTGATAATTGTGGGTTTCTATATTAACCGCAAAACAGTTTCACGACAGATTAATATTGAGCAGTTTGATAACAAAAACTCCGTTCAGAGCAAGTA
>JAITOO010000192.1 GCA_031289875.1 Flavobacteriaceae bacterium | reverse complement strand
GTCGTCGTAATAATATCCTGAGAATATATCGCCGAACCGAAACAAACCATAAAAACCAATACTAAAAACATTTTCCTTTTCATAATGAATCCTTTTCTTTTCTTTAAATCTACTTTAATATTTTTTCTTTTTATGCCCCTTTCGGGGACGTTATTATTTTAAATTTCGATACAAAAGTAGCCGTTTAATTTTTACCCTGCAATACCTAAAAGTGGGGTGTTGGAGAATTGAGAATTCGTTCCGCTGTTCTTTTAGCCATTTTTCCGTACTACGGTTATCCATGATTTGTCAAATCCAAGAGCATTTAAAATTTGGTCTTTGTCGAGCGGGTCGGGTTGTTTAATTTTGATTATTAAACTTTTGTCGGGAACTTCTTCTATTATCGTAAATTGCGACCCATGCGGTTGCCATGTAAAACGGTGTTCGTCTGTTCGCCTATCAATACCAATTAAATTATTGTTTTTGTTCCATTCCCATCTATAAAGTTCGTTGTCATAGCGAATTGTTTCAAACTCGAAAACAACGACTTCCGATAAATCGTTTGATTTCATCAACACGACTGTCCTTACATGCTTAAATTTTTCTCTGATAGCAGAAACTCTTTCATTCCAAATATTTAATACAAGGTCTCCAACAGTTTTGGGATTTGTATTGGCATCAATGTGTTCGCCAAATGAATAAGTTGGAGAATTTCTACCCGAAATTAATCGTACTTTCTTTTGTTCGGCGGGCTTTGTGGCCTTTATTGTTTTTGCGCCCCATGCCGTATTTCCCAACACAACATCATCAAGTCCAACATTAGAGGGTTTCCAATCTGCTCCAATGCAGTTTGCAAATATATTTTCCCAATCAGAGCCTTCTAATTCGGGCTTGCCTTTGGAGGCAAGCAAATAAATCAATTCTTTTCCCAACAAGAATGGAAAATCTTTGGGAAATTCATTGAGCGGAAATGCGGAAACAGATTTATTTACTGTCCTAAGTTTGGGTGATTTATCATTTTCCATTATGCAAATTCTAATTCATATTCTTTTATTACAGAGGTCATATCCATTGTTGTAGCAACATAAGGCAATAGCTTTAAAATTACTGCTTTTACAAGATTTACAGGAACAGCGTTGCCTGCTTGTTTTCTTGCTTGACTATCGTTTACGATGATTTTATAATTGTCTGAAAATCCTTGCAAACGAAACATTTCTCTCGGAGTTAAACGTCTTTCGCCATTTACGAGCAAATAATTATACGAAGCTCCCGAACGTAAAGCACAAGAATATGGATAGGAACAAATATTGCCTGACTTATTTTCGTGCCAAATAGAAGGGTTATATGCTGATTTATGTTTTAACTTTCTCTTTTTCAAAATATAATCGGAAACATAGTGTTTTTCATCAACATGTTTTTCAAGAACCTCAGATAACGGTTTAAACGGTCTGATAGGGGCAGGAAAAGAAAATACAATTGGTTCTCGGTGCCCCACAATAATAACCCTTTCTCGTTTTTGCGGCAATCCGTAATCAAGTGCGTTTAATACCGCATATTGAACATAATACCCTAATTCTTTCAATGTTTCTATAATGGTTTTTAAAGTCTTACCATTGTCGTGACCAACAAGTTGCTTAACATTTTCCAATATAAACGCTTTGGGTTGTTTGTGTTTTAAAATCCGTGCAATATCAAAAAATAAAGTCCCCCTTGTCGTATCTTCAAAGCCCTTCATTTGCCCGATAATACTGAAAGGTTGGCAGGGAAACCCTGCAAATAGAATGTCATGGTTGGGAATATTTTTTTCATTAACTTTAGTTATATCGCCGAAAGGCAATTCGCCGAAATTTGCCTCATAACTCCATTGGCAAGCAGCGTCTATATCAGACGAAAACACGCAATTGGGTATAAGGTCATTTTCACGGCAAGCATCATCCATCGCTTGACGAAATCCGCCAATACCGCAGAAAAGGTCTATAAATTTTACTTCTTCCATTGCTATTAATTTTATTGCAAAATTATATTTATTTATTTCGCAAAATCCGCTGCAAAAGTATGAAATATTTTTGATTTTGCAAATATGAAATATTATCATGTTCAATATTTGATGTTTGATTATGCCGAAGAACTTCGCGTGAAGGGGTTGATAATAATCCTGACCCATGATTTTCAGGATTGACAAGAGGTTCATCTCCGGTACCATTCGGAGTTTCCTGTCAATCCTTTTCTAATTTATTATTCCGTTTTTGTGTATTTACCGCCAGTTCTCCACAAGCCGAACAAGAAACTCCTGTTGCCGTGCTCAAGATTTAATTCATTGCCGGTTATGGTATAATAGCAGACGTATGGCAGCATGCTTATATAATTAACTTCCACACCGGTCTCATCAAACACTTTTTCGGGAAGCAAAACCAGAATTTCATCGTTATATAAGATGCGTCCTTCCACGACAAGTGCAAGCCCTCCGTATTGTTTGGTTGATACCTCGTATTTCATTTTATTTCCGTCGAACACATATTGTATGGACGAATATTTAGCCCACAGGCTTCCCCCTTTGCCTGTCCACGTTCCGTCAAAGCGGTTGGGATGTTCCGCCGTATATGCCGCAAACGCATTCTTTGTTTCAATTTGCGATTTCAAGTCGAATTTGGGGTCTTTCCCCAACCTTTTTAACATATCGACATCTTCGTCTTTCCATTTTTCGATAAAGAAATCGACAGCGCCTTTTTTACCGTTTTTGAAGCGAAGGTTATAATATTTCCCCTCTTCCAAGTCGAACGACACGGGCGTTACGCCGTTTTTAAACTTCTTCTTAGCTACCCACACTGCTTGGTCTTTGTCGATTTCCTGAACAAGAAAACTGATTGTTCCGGAACTGACTATATACCCTGCTGAATTGATAGAATTGGCGTAAATCATATTTCCGTCAAGCACTTTCTTTAATTCACTTTGTCCTATCTGGTCGTACCTTGCATTTTGGGCGAAACTGGTAGAAGAATTTTGGGTGAAATAGATATAAGCCGGTTTTTCCAAACTTTTTATCCCTGCCGAATCAAGTTCAAAAGCGATGCTTTCAGCAGCTTCCACTGCTTTGGATATTTCTTTTGAAGATTTTTTTTGCGCACTTGCCGCCGAAAACATCAAGACGGCAAAAACAATGATTAAATTTACTTTTTTCATCTTATTTTTTCCTTTTTTT
>JAITOO010000095.1 GCA_031289875.1 Flavobacteriaceae bacterium | reverse complement strand
CGGAAACCGGCGATAACTTTGTCGATATAAAAAAATGGAATTTTAGCCAAATAACAGCGCAGGGCAAAATCAAAATCGGCGGAAATTTTGAAAGTCGTATCGTATAGTCCTTGTTCTTTTGAAGGAAGATAAAAATAAGAGAAACTATACACCGAAGTCATGCATTATATCAATAATGCGAAATAAACACTTAATGCAGGGTATTTTACAAAAAAACACACAAGGATTGCCTTTTATTAAAAATAAATCATTATTTTTGCCCACGATAAACAATTTCAAAAACAAATAACAAAAAAGACAATCTATTATTTTATATAAATCCTATATTTGATTATGTTTGAAGTTCCTGTTTTATTTATTATTTTTAATAGGGTTGATACGGCACAAAAAGTTTTTGATGCTATCAGGGAACAAAAGCCCAAGTATTTGTACGTTGCTGCCGACGGCCCAAGAAAGCACATAAAGAGCGATACCGAAAAATGCCAACAAGCCCGCGACATCATTAAGCAAGTCGATTGGGATTGTGAATTAAAAACATTTTTCCGTGATGAAAATCTGGGAAGTGGTAGTGGTGTAAGCAAAGCTATTGATTGGTTTTTTGAAAATGTTGACCAAGGAATTATTTTTGAACATGATTGCCTTCCGCATCCCGATTTTTTTGAGTATTGTCGGATATTATTAGACAAATACATAGATAATGACCGGATAATGTTTATCGGAGGAAATAATTTTCAGAACGGGATTGTTCGTGGTAATGCTTCTTTTTATTTTTCTGCTTTTGATCACATTTGGGGATGGGCAACATGGAAAAAGACATGGAACCTGTACCGTTATGATATAAACAGTATTCCGGAAGAAAAGATCAAGGAAGCCTTGCAATTTTATTTTGGCAATGATGTAAGCATTCATCGATATTGGCTACGCATATTCCGGTTGATGAGGAAGTTTAAGATAGCGACATGGGACTATCAATTGACGTTGTCCCTATGGATAAACAAGGGATTATCTATTATTCCCAATAAGAATTTAGTGTCCAATATTGGATTTGGCAGTAAGGAAGCTGTCCATTCCTATCGTACAATAAAAGGAATGGCAAATCTACCGGCTTTGCCTATTCTCCCATTGGTTTATCCTGATTCTATTGAACAGAATAAAGAGGCGGATATCTATTTCTCTTATCGATTCAAATTAAGGAGAAGTATTTTCAAAATACTGAAAACACCCGCAAGAGAAACCGTTTATTTTTTTATGAGGCTCTTAAATTTCGGTAAAATTAGCGTTTGAATATCGTATGCAATTTATTTAGATATTGATTTTTTTTATAATGCAACATGGCAAAAAAACGGGAGTTAGCGCATAGTTTTCTATCGATTTTTTTGAATATAGACTCTTTTTTGAGTCGTTTCTGAGCGTTATCATTCCAAGATGCCTCGCATACATGTATGGCGTGGGACTGCATAGTGGCGCCATAAAAAGCTGTTGGAAATGTTTTTTGCGGATAAATAGCGATATTTCCTTTTAACAATTGCAACGTATCAAAATCTTCATGGTAGCTGAACCCGAAATAAGTGTGAGCGCAATCAGCCAATACCTGAGGGCTTATTTTGACCTTTATGCGTCCACCTTCTCCCAGTTCGAATGTCGTTTGATAGTAATACTCCATGCACTTTTTTATCCAATCGTTGCCTTTTTCCGCTCCGATAATAGCTGCCTGAATAGCATTACAGTCAATATTGTCTTTCCGTGATAAATGGTGTTCAATACCGCTGAATGCCGCATGATGCAGAAATTCGTCAAACCGTTTGTAAACCATCACATCAGAATCCAAATAAATTCCACCTTCCGTGTATAAGGCATATAGACGGATATAATCCGCAGCAAAAGCCCATTTCCGGAGGGCACAGGCATCTGCTACAAATTTTACGCTATGAATGTCGAAGCGCTTTTTGTCCCAAAGGATAATTTCGTAATCGGGCATGATCCGTTTCCATGAATTGATACATTTCTGTAAGCTTTTTGGTAGCGGATCGCCACTCAACCAACACCAATGAATTTTTTTAGGAATAGCCATAAATTATTTTAATATAGTTTCAAAATTAAAATTATATAAGTGTTTATTATTAAATTGTTATCGGAAGTTCATCAAAGATAGTTTGCTTTCCCGTTTTCCCCATTTTACCATGAATATAACCTAAAAGTAAACCTTTACATTTAGCATATTTATCTTTTTCAAAACACAATACGCAAAACAAACGTTTATAAAACCAATAAAACAAGTAACCTTTCCAATGATTTGCGTATGGATAAAGACGTTTAGCAACGATACCATTTCTTACTAAATAGTAAGTACTTGCAGGAGAATATTCATTTGGAATAAATGTTTTCCACAAAAATTTATGCTTTTTCTTTTTATATCCCATAAGATGAAACAAATATACAGAAGAAACTATCTTCGTCGGTATTCCGTTTTGTTGAGCACGTAAAGAAAATTCAACATCAATATTGAATATAAAAAATTCACTCCTGAATAGTCCTATTTTGTTAAAAATATCAATAGGATATACGCTTCCCGATGAAGCGGATGTTTCCACTTCAAGTAAGGATGTTTGTTCAAGGTATAGATTTTTTCCATCAATAATATAGTTTGGAGAGAAAATAGCCATTTCTTTCTCGTGGTTGATTCTTTCCAAATAAATTTGAAAATCGTTATTCATAAAGCGACTATCCTGATCCATGGTTAACAAATGGGTATAATGATGCTTTACGGCATAAGTTACTGCGGTATTGTACGCTTCGCCTATTCCGTTATTGGTTTTACTTCCCATTATGATAGTTTTCGCCTCCCATTCTTTATATTTTTCGGGAAGAATGATTTCATCACAAACTGAATTACGCCATACGATCAGTTTATCTAAATAGGCTATATATGATAAAATATTATCTATCAGATCTGAAGGAGGATGATACAAAACAACGATACCTATTATTTTCATGTTTTCTCCGAATTATAGCTTCTTCTAATAATTGCTTTTCTGAAAGTCTTTTCAAAGTATAAAAATCCTTCTGAGAATTCCGATTCGAAATGATTGGTTTTTAGCAGGTTTTCTATTTCAAC
>JAITOO010000094.1 GCA_031289875.1 Flavobacteriaceae bacterium | reverse complement strand
TCAAAATTAATTCGTAACTTGCATAAAAGTTGTGCATAAATGTATCCGATTGATAACCAATACAATATACCACTTTTTTGTGGTTTGCACAACTTTTTCTATAATGCACTACGGGTTTTTATCAATAATAGTTTATTAACCTCAATAGACGTTTCTAAAAATACAGGATTAGTGTTATTGGCTTGTGATTATAATCAATTAACCTCTTTGGACGTTTCTAAAAATACAAAATTGACAACTTTATTCTGCAACCATAACCAACTGACCCATTTGGATATTTCAAAAAATAAAAATCTGCTTTCTTTATCTTGTGATGATAATCAACTCATTGAGTTAAATATAAAAAACGGAAAAGACAATTCAATCTCACCCCAACCGGAGGAAACCAATTTTTTAATGTTTGCCGATAACCCTAATTTGTTGCACATTTGTTGTGATGAAATCGAAAAGGAATTTGTAATTAATACTCTTCTATCAGAAAATTACAATGCAGGCAACCCTGTGGTAACAACAGATTGTGATTGAAAATGGTTATCCAACGAAATTAGAGCATTATTCCGATTCGCCTTATAAAATCACATATATTCCTGCAAATTAGATTTATGCTAATCAAGAGTTGGAATGTCCCGCAGGGACAGAATTTTCATAACCGTAAGTTAGCGATAACGTAACCTACGGAAAAAATCGCCAAAGCCCCGACTGCCTGAAAGATGGGAATGAATCCTCCGGATTCACATATTTATAGAAACGCAAATGTCCACGCAACATTCGCCCCCCTACGGTTTTTTTGTCATCTGTTATAATTTGTTTATTTTTATCCCTAAATCAACTTGATTTCCCATCATTTTTGAGCTAAAATCACCATGCTGTATGCGGGAATTTTTACTTTTTTGGATTTCAGTTTAGCTTTGCTGTTCTCGTTAATCGTCTTGCCGTCGGCAACGATATACCAGTCTTTTTTGTTCTGTATGGAATATTCCGCATCTTTGTCGCCGCCGTTATAGAAAACCGTAATATTTTCCCAACTGTCGCCGTTGGCATGGTCTTTCAGCGTATAGCCGATAAGCAGCGGATTATCTTCTGTATTTAAGAAAGTTAAATTATTCTGAATCAGTTCCTGAGTCGGCATTTTAAACGCCGGATGGTTTTTTCTCAATTGGATTAAAGATTTGTAATATTCAACCATATCCTTGTTCTCCATCTTCCAATTCCAGTCGATTTCATTGATAGCATCAGGAGATTTATAGGAATTTTCCACTCCTTTTTTCGTCCGTTTCATTTCCTCGCCGAGCATGAAAAACGGCACGCTTTGAGACGTTAAAACTATCGAATTGGCGAGCTTGTCCATTTTTACCAAATCCGCTTCGGAAGCCGTCGGGTTGGAAACTTTCAGTTTATCGTACAACGTGTGGTTGTCGTGGCAGGAGACGTAACCGATGACTTTCAACGGCGAATCGGAATATGGAAACTGCGCATACGAGCGGTTTTCGTCATATTGCACCTGCGGATGGAATGTGGAAGCCACAATGCCGAATTTCACGGCTTCTTTCATATCGGGATTTCCGCTCACAAAACCTCTGCCCTTCTCGTCAGACCAATGCCCTTTGATTCCGTCGCGAATGTCATCTGAAAAAACGGCAATTTGGTCAAGCTTTTTCACGTTGTTTTTCAACGCTTGCCTGTCTTGCGGAAGCGGAGATGCGCCTGCTGTCCAGCCTTCGCCGTAGATGAAAATCGTAGGATCAATAGCCCTCAGTTCTTTGGAAATCAAGTTCATGGTTTCTATGTCATGGATTGCCATTAAATCAAAACGGAAGCCGTCCACGTGGTAATTCTGCGCCCAATGTTTCACCGACCAAAGCAAGAAATTCCTCATCATCGGTTTTTCAGAAGCAGTTTCGTTGCCGCAGGCAGCCGCGTCTGAAAAACTTCCGTCCGCATTGTGGCGGTAATAATAACCCGGAACCAACTGGTTGAAATTGGACAAATCTGTGTCGCCCGTGTGGTTGTAAACCACATCCATAACGACCCGTATTCCAGCCTTGTGCAGCGCTTGAACCATTTTTCTGTATTCGAGATTCCGCAGTTTTCCGTCGTATGGATTTACGGAATACGAACCTTCGGGAACGTTGTAATTTTTCGGGTCGTAGCCCCAGTTATAATTATTTTCGTTTAATTTTGTTTCGTCAATGCTCTTGAAATCAAAGGAAGGAAGAATATGCAAATGCGTGATTCCCATCTCTTTAAAGTGGTCTAAACCTGTACTTTGTCCTGCGGGATTTTTCGTTTCCGTTTCGGTCAAACCGATGAATTTTCCTTTGTTTGCAATTCCCGAATTGGACGCAATGGAAATATCGCGAATGTGTGCTTCGTACAAAATAATGTCTGCATATGACTTTAATTCAGGACGTTGGTCGTTGTTCCAACCGTCGGGAACCAATTCTTTGTCATTGACAATCAATCCCCTGTCGCCGTTCACGCCAACCGCAACTGCATAAGGGTCAGCAACTTCGTTGAGCCATTTTCCTTGATATTTAATTTGAAAAGTATAATAATAATTTTTCCAATCGCCGTTGAGGTTAAAGTACCAAACGCCTTGCTTGCCGATAATCATGCTGTTTTCGGAAACAGGCTGACCGTTTTCGCTGTTTTTGTAAACTCGAAACTTAACTTCCTCTGCCACAGGACTCCAAAGTTTAGCAATTGTATATTCGAAAGAATACTGCACGCCCAAATCGTTTCCGTTGTAAACAGGATAATCGTCATAAGACGAATATTGAGTTTCCGTATTCAGGGTCTGTGCTGAAAATAAGACAGGAATCATAAATAATAAAAAAATTAATGTGTTAATTTTCTTTGACATAATCAGGATTTTTTTAATCTTTACAAAGGTACGGAAAAAAATAAAATCCATTGATATGATATTTTTTAGTACATTCGCAGAGGCAAAACTATAAACTTTGGAAAAAATGAGTATCGTCAGACTTTTTGACATTTTATACTACCAACTGCACAATGACCCTTTGGAAGCCGCTCTCAGCATGAAGACTAACAATCAATGGGTTAGCATTTCCACTGCTGAACTGGCAAACCGCGTAAACCAAGTGAGCAGAGGCTTGTTGAAATATGGCATCAAACCGGGCGACAAAATTGCACTCATTACGTCAGGCAACCGTACGGAATGGCAGATTATGGACTTTGCTATACAGCAAATCGGAGCAATTTCCATTCCTATATATCCTACTATAAGTAAGGAAGATACGATTTTCATTTTTAATAATACTCAAATCAATTTCTGTTTTGTCTCAGATGAAAATTTGTATCTGAAAATCAAGGAAATCAAAGGCGAATGTCCTGATTTAGTGAGCATTTTCACCTTTGAAGAAGTAAAAGGAGCGCCTCATTGGCTCGAAATTGCCGATATGGGAAAAGATGACAGTACGCAGTATGAGGTTGAAAGTCTGAAAGATATGATAAAAGCAGACGATATAGTTACTATTATTTACACTTCGGGAACGACAGGACGACCGAAAGGCGTAATGCTCTCTCATGCTAATATTGTTTCTAATGTTTTAAGCATTGACCCTCAAATAGTTATACCAACAAAAAATTGCAGAACTTTGAGTTTTCTTCCTATCTGCCATGTTTTTGAAAGAATGGTCAATTATGTTTTCATATATCGTTCATATCCAATTTATTATGCCGAAAGTATTGAAAAAATAGCAGAAAACGTACGTGAAGTCAAACCTCACTTGATGACCGTTGTGCCGCGTCTGGTCGAAAAAGTATATAATGCTATCTATCAGAAAGGTATCTCGTCGGGAAAATTAAAATCGCAGATTTTTTTGTGGGCTTTGAAAGTCGGACAAAAATACGTTCCTTTCACGAACAGAAACTGGAAACACCTGCTTGCCGATACACTGGTCTTCAAAAAATGGCGAGAAGGCTTGGGAGGAGATTTCATCTGCATGATTTGCGGCAGCGCCTCGCTCCTGCCTGACCTCAACCGGCTTTTTGCCGCCGCAGGAATCCCAATTCTGGAAGGCTACGGACTGACGGAAACTTCACCGGTTATTGCTGTTAATGGTCTGAGCAAGAAACTATTCCGATTGGGAACGGTGGGTACCGTAATCCAAAATACGAAAGTGAAAATCGCAGAAGACGGCGAAATTCTGGTCAAAGGAACGGGAATTTTTAAAAGCTATTACAACGACGATGAAAAAACGCACGATGCTTTCACGGAAGACGACTGGTTTAAAACGGGCGACATCGGAAGGTTGGAAGAGGGTTTTCTCACCATCACCGACCGAAAAAAGGAGATTTTCAAGACTTCGGGAGGAAAGTACATCACGCCACAGATTACGGAAAATTATTTGCAACAATCGCGGTTTATTGAACAGGCGATGGTCGTCGGCGACGGCAAAAAAATGCCATGCGCACTGATTCAGCCCGATTTTGAGTTTATTCGTAAATACATAAGCTACAAGCCTTTGCCTTTAAACGAAAAGGCTTCTTTACAGGAAATTGCAGAAAGTCCGATTATCAAGGAACGGATTATGAAAGAAGTGGAAAAAACAAATCATTTGTTAGGTAAGTGGGAGAAAATCAAGAAGATAGAACTTACGCCTGAAATTTGGTCTATCGAAGGAGGAGAGCTTACTCCTACCTTAAAACTCAAACGCCGCGACATTAAAAAAAAATATATTGAACTGTATAACAGACTGTACATGGATTGTTAATATACCCCTATGCCGATTTTATCAATTAGAGAATTAGCGAATTTGACTATCAGTAAATAAAAACTTTGAATAAATCAGAAACATTAAACCCTTGAATATAAAAGGATTTTGACAAAATGACAGATATTTTTATTGGTGCGGATTTTGCTTTACTCAGCCCATGAAAAGAAATGCACAAATTGAAGTATTAGCCTCTGAAAAACAGGAAAATCCGGAAGTTTTTTATGCGAGATTTAAAGAACAATTAGATGCGGAACATCATTTCCCTGAAAATTATATGTTTAAATTTGTAATCCCGACAAATACGAAAAAAATGGCGCTTTTGCACCAAATTTTCGACCACAATGCGGCTTCTTTTTCGACCAAAGAGAGCAAAAACGCAAAATATATAAGCGTAACCGTCATTATTTTTGCGGTTGATTCTACTGCCGTGATTGAATATTACAAAGAAGCAGCAAAGATTGAGGATATTATCATGCTGTAAAACCATTACTTATAAATTATGATTTTGTGAAGGGCATATTGCATTTGCCTTTTTCGAATATTAAAAACAGGGGCGAATTGCATTCGCCACTGTTTTTTGAATATTTGTACAACTGCAGATTCAACTTCTAAATGCGACAAAAGTCAGTACAAAGATGCGGAAAAATTTTAGACGGCGTTTGAAAGCAGAGTTTTTCTCTCGGTCTTCTATTTATTTTGTTCTGTATCAGTCTGATAAAAGCATCGGAATACAAGTTAAAATCAGTACTTTTAGGCATATATTGCCTGCTAAGTTCGTTAGTATATTCGTTCAACCCTCTTTCCCATGAAGAATAAGGGTGGCAAAATAGAAATGATAAATTTTCACATAATTTATCATTATTAATATGAAAAATATGTAAATTTGCCAAAATATTATATTTATAAAATGAGCATTAAACGGAATATAATTAAAGATCTCGAAAAATGGAAAAACAATCCGCACCGAAAACCGCTTGTATTGCAAGGTGCAAGGCAAGTCGGAAAATCGTTTATTCTACAACTATTCGGAAAAGATTTTTTTGAAAATTATGTTTATCTCAATTTTGATTTTGAAAAAGAACACAAAGTCGAATTTGAACGCACAAAAGACCCACAACGATTGATTTCATACATAAGCGCCGTAAAGGGACAAAAAATCCTGCCGCAAAAAACTTTGCTTATTTTTGACGAAATTCAAGAGTGCAACGAGGCTTTGAACAGTATGAAATACTTTTATGAACTTGCCCCTGAATATGCCGTAGTTTGCGCAGGTTCGCTTTTGGGAGTGGCAATGAACCGAAAGGGTGCATCGTTTCCTGTCGGAAAAGTAGATTTTCTTTCGCTTTTCCCCGTTTCGTTCAGCGAGTTTCTTGCAGAATATAACCCGAAAATTGCAGATTTTTTACAAAATTTTATTTATTCATTTTCAAAAAATGATTTTCAGCAAATTCCCGAAATCATTCATTCTCAACTGATTGAAATTTATAAAATTTATCTTTGCATGGGCGGAATGCCCGAAAGCATAAATCGATTTTTAGAAAACAGGAATTGGCAAGAAGTTGATAAAATCAACAATCAAATTCTAATTTCTTATACTTTGGATTTTGCAAAACATATTGACAGCAAAGACATTCTGCGTGTTCATAAACTTTGGGAAAACATTCAGGATAATTTGGCAAAAGAAGACAGAAAATTCCGTTATGCTCTGATTGAAAAAAATGCCCGCGCCCGCGACTATGAAAATGCAATTGAATGGCTCTCGCTGACTGGGCTGGTTCACAAAGTTTTTGGGGTTCAAACACCGCGATTGCCTGTATCTTCTTACAAAAATTCTTCAACCTTTAAATTGTATTTGTCAGACACAGGATTATTGCGGACAAAATTCAAATTAGACTCATTAACCGTTCTGAAAGGCGACAGACTTTTTACCGAATTTAAGGGAATTTTAACGGAAAATTATGTTTTGCAAGCATTGGTAAGGCTATTTGGCAAAGAGCAGTTTTATTGGACTTCGGGCAACACAGCAGAAGTTGATTTTCTTCTGCAAAAATCCGGCGAAATTATTCCGATAGAGGTAAAATCTTCGTTAAGTACAAAAGCAAGAAGTCTTTCACTATACCGAAAAAATTATAATCCGAAAATTTCAATAAAATTTTCGCTCAAAAATTTAGAAAAACAAGATGATTTATTAAACCTTCCGCTCTATTTGTCTGATTTTTTAAATGTTTTTTTAGATTAAAATCGTCTTTAAAAATTACGAAATTCTCGAAAGAACGTGATGATTTTATTAATTTGATAATTTCAAAAATGCAAAAAACGGTAATTTATTTATTTTCAATATTTTAGATCACCTATTACATAAAAAAATGGCGGTGTTAGGGATTAAAAACAGTGGCGAATTGCATTCGCCACTGTTTTTTGAATATTTGTACAACAACTCTACTCTGTTTCCCACTCGATTTTTCGGGAAAAATACATCAGCAGACCGAGAATTATAAATAATCCGACGCTTCCCGCCAGCAAAGCGAGTTCATCTAACTGAATAATCACGAAAATATAGGCGTACAAACAAATTAAAACAACAAAAATCAATGAAATAATTTTAGATTTTTTCACAATACTCCGTACAAACCATGTAATCAGCAAAACGGTTGCTGAAGCCGAAATCATATAGGCAACGTTAAAACCTACATATTCTGAAATGGAAAGCAGTAGCAGGTAAAAAACGCTTAATGCCAGTCCAACAAGTACATACTGAATGGGATGGATTCTTAGTTTATTGATGATTTCCACAAAAAAGAACATTAAAAAAGTCAATCCTATGAAAAGTATGGAATATTTTGCCACTCGATTCGTTTTGCCGTATTCATCGTTAGGCTGAATCAATTCTACACCGAATTTATTTTTGCCGAAAAGCAATGTACTGTCCCAAATTTGAGAGCTATTTTTGGACGGTATCTTCCAGACAATCTGCCTGTTGCTCGACGGCAAATCTGTCGAATCCGACGAAATGGGAAGATTGCTTCCGTCAAATTTCAAATCTTCAATATTTGAGTTGAGCTTGATTTGAGTTTTTTTTGAAATGGGCAGAAAATTAAGCGTGTTTGCGCCTTTTATAGAAAGCGGAAACGAAACGCTGAGCTTTTTGTTTGTGTTCAAATTCAACGGAATAGAAAATTCTTCTACCCTCCCTCTGTCTGCTAATTTCATCCTTCTGTATGAAGAAGAGTAGTCATAATCAGGCTGCGTTTCCCCTACATCTATGGTATTTTTTGCTTCGAAAGGGAAAGAAACTCCATTGATTTTTGCGATTACATTGTCCTCCAAACCGTTAATATCGTCGATGCTGAAAACAAGCTCTGCCTTGTCCCACAGATAGTTATAACGAGCATCCAATTTTGAAAAAGTATTTTCATCAAAATCAACATTAATGTGAAGATTTGCCTGATACAGCAGAACTTTGTAGAGTGTCCGCTTCTTTTCAAAAGGATTCAAATCTCCACTGATATTCAGCATATTGGGAGAAATATACAAAATTTTTGTAACTGTTTTTTTTGCCGACTCAGTTATTTGATACGGAAGTTTTACAAAAGGACCGTACAGAGTCTGGTTTTCACCATATTTGCTTCCGACTTCGCTTACTACTTCCTGCTGCCGCTCCTGCCTTTCATTTATAAGACTGATAATGAATGGAGTAGGAATCAACATTGCCAAGATTAGCCCGATGACGAGCAATCCTTTGAGAAAAAAGTTGTCTTTGCGTTTTCTGTAAAATTTGGAATTTACCTCTGAGATACCTGTTAAACCTGCATTTTGAGCCGGTTTTTGTTCCTGTTTTTGATTTTCTTGATTGTCCATTTGTTTATGTTTTTTAATTAATTTTATTTTTAAAAGTACTTTGAATTTCAAAGTTATTATGTAAAAAAAATTATTTCATCTGCCTGATAATCTTTTCCAAAGCGTCTAAATGTTCCTGAAATGCCTTCCTGCCCTGCTCCGTGATATTATATGTTGTGTTGGTTTTTCTTCCAATAAAACCTTTTTTTACTGAAATATATCCATTGTCTTCCAAAGTTTTGAGGTGCGTTGCCAGATTTCCATCCGTTAGTTGCAGAAGTTCTTTCAAGTCATTGAAAGACAGCACATTGTTCACTGACAGCACGCTCATAATTCCAACACGAATCCGATTGTCGAAAATTTTGTTTAAATTATTTATGTTAAAATGCTGCATCTCTTTGTATCAGTGATGTTTATCATACTTGTTCCTCATAATAATTCCATAGACAACGTGCAGAACTCCGAAGCCTATAATCCAGCATATCATATTGTATTTCAACAGGAAAAAGGATACAATGCCCAACAATATTTCCAATAAAGCCAACGTTTTGATTTCGTCCAACGTATCTCTGGCAACCATGAACAACGCAAAACCATAAAAAATCAGCGTAGCAGGGGCAACTAAAATAATGTAATTGTGATAGATAAATGACAAACAGACCAATCCGCCTGTAATCAACGGAATGGAAAAATTAACAATCATTCTTCTGAAAACGTGATTGACAAAGGGAACTCCGTCTTTTTTAGCCTTTCTTGCCGAAAAGAAAAATCCGCCTGAAACTGCCGCTAAAAAAGTGAAAAAAGCTAAAATTAACAGTTTGATTCTCAGAGTTTTCTTTACTGCATAAAAAATTTCTCCTTTGAAATTTTCGCCGTAATAATTGTAATTGACAGGAGAGATTGTTGCTTCCCGCAAAAGGTACATTGCCAGCAATCCTGAAACCAAGCCGCACGCACCGACCCAAATGCCGCTCCAACCACTCAGGCTCAAAAACCGTGTTGATTTTTGCATATAAGATTTAATCTCTTCCAGACTTTCTATGGGGTTCATGTTTTCGTTCATACAAAAAAGTACTTTGAG
>JAITOO010000070.1 GCA_031289875.1 Flavobacteriaceae bacterium | reverse complement strand
CTCGTTTTTATCAGTTTTTCAGAAGTTTGTCAATAATAAGCACCTGTTCGCGCTTAGCCCAATGTTCGCCTTTTTCTATTTTTCAATAGGTGGCAGTGTCAATTTCCAAGGCAGCTGCTAATTGTCGTTTAGGTATTTGCAATTTCTCGCGCAACTGTTTTATTTGTTCTGTAAACATCATAAATATTCAAATTTTATGTCTTGACAATATTCGGGAAAGATACAACTTTTTTCTATTTGTTATGTTTTTTATTCTTTGAATCGCACTAAAAAAGCGGTAAAACATTGTTCTACCGCTTTTTATCTATTTTTGATAATGCTTTGTGAGGGGTGTTACTTCACTTCCTCAAAATCAACATCCTCAACATTATCGCTTTGCTGTTGATTGTTGTTTCCTGCATTGGCTTGTTGTCCTGCATCTGCCTGAGGATTAGCGCCTTGATTTGCCTTGTAAAGCTCTTCGGAAGCGGATGTCCATGCGGCGTTGATTTTCTCCATTGCGGATTCAATACCGGCAATATCTTTGCTTTCGTGCGCTTTTTTCAAGTCTGCCAAAGCGTCTTCTATCGGTTTTTTCTTGTCTGCGGATAGTTTGTCGCCAAATTCTTTCAACTGTTTTTCCGTTTGGAAAATCATGCTGTCGGCTTGGTTCAGTTTATCAACTTCTTCCTTGCGTTTTTTATCAACTTCAGCGTTGGCTTCGGCTTCTTTTTTCATTCTTTCAATTTCTGCCTCGCTCAATCCCGAAGAAGCCTGAATCTTGATAGAATGCTCTTTGCCTGTGCCTTTGTCTTTGGCGGATACGTTTAGAATACCGTTAGCGTCAATATCAAAAGTAACTTCGATTTGAGGCACGCCTCTTGGGGCAGGCGGAATATCAACCAAATCAAAGCGTCCGATTTCCTTGTTGTCAGTAAACATAGGTCTCTCGCCTTGTCCAACGCGAATGGTTACCGCAGGCTGATTGTCGGCGGCAGTAGAGAAAGTTTCGGATTTTTTGGTAGGAATGGTCGTGTTGGCGTCAATCAGTTTGGTGAACACGCCTCCGTAGGTTTCGATTCCGAGAGAGAGCGGAGTTATGTCGAGCAGAAGCACATCTTTCACGTCGCCCGTTAAAACGCCTCCTTGAATGGCTGCGCCGACAGCTACCACTTCGTCAGGATTTACACCTTTGGACGGTTTCTTGCCAAAGAATTTTTCTACTTCTTCCTGAATGACAGGGATACGTGTAGAACCGCCTACTAAAATCACTTCATCAATATCGGAGGTTTTCAAGCCTGCGTCGTCCAATGCTTTTTGACATGGAGACATGGAGCGTTTTATCAAATCGGCGGACAATTGCTCAAATTTAGCTCTCGTCAAGGTTTTTACCATATGTTTAGGTCCTGAGGCAGTTGCCGTGATGTAGGGCAGATTGATTTCTGTTTGTGTAGAAGCGGATAATTCTATTTTTGCTTTTTCGGCAGCTTCTTTCAAACGCTGTAAGGCGATAGGGTCGGCTCTCAAATCTACGCCTTCGGCGGATTTAAATTCGTCAGCGAGCCAATTGATAATCACATCATCGAAATCGTCGCCGCCCAAGTGAGTATCTCCGTTGGTGGAAAGCACTTCAAAAACGCCGTCGCCCAAATCGAGAATTGAAATATCGAAAGTACCTCCGCCCAAGTCATAGACTGCAATTTTTTGATCTTTGTGCGCTTTGTCCAAGCCGTAAGCCAACGCTGCGGCAGTAGGTTCGTTGATAATTCTTTCGACTTTCAAGCCTGCAATTTCGCCGGCTTCTTTCGTCGCCTGACGTTGTGAATCGTTGAAATAAGCAGGGACAGTAATCACTGCTCTATCTACGGTTTCTCCTAAAAAGTCTTCGGCAGTTTTCTTCATTTTTTGAAGAATCATCGCTGAGATTTCCTGCGGAGTATAGGGTCTTCCGTTGATGTCCACTTTCGGGGTGTCATTGTCGCCTTTTACGACTTTGTAGGGAACTCTGCGGATTTCTGTATCGTCAGCAGAAAACTTGGTTCCCATGAATCTTTTGATTGAATATACTGTGTTAATCGGGTTGGTAACTGCTTGTCTTTTAGCGGGGTCTCCCACTTTAATTTCGCCGTCTTCCATAAAACCCACGACTGACGGAGTGGTACGCTTGCCTTCTGCATTAGTGATAACAGTAGGGTCGCTGCCTTCCATTACTGCCACGCACGAATTGGTTGTACCTAAATCTATTCCTATAATTTTGCTCATATTGTTGAAAAATATTTTTGTTATTGTATTTTTTGATTAATGACTAACTCTTTTCAATGACTGTGCCACAAGTTTTTTGTCTGAAACTTGTCAGATTATTTTGAGAAAAATATGACAGAATGGCGGAAAGCGGAAGATATTTAAGACGGAAATTTGCGGATAGGAAAATTATTGGTTCGGTACACTTTGAAAAGAAACGGCTGTATTAAAATAGAAGTATCTTTGAAAAATAATCGTTTTTTTTTCGCTTCGGGTTTTCTGTTACTGCTTTTGAGAAAGCACAATACATTGAAAATCTACAAATAATTTCCCAATATGATATAAATCATATGGCGAAAATTAGGTTTATATTAATTCAAATTTGTACTTTCGCTGCGACTAACAAAAATCCTAATACTTGTACTGTAAGTATAAATTATTATTTTGGCAAAATGCCGAATAAAATTAAAAATATTAGGATGCAAAATCACAAAAAAGCAAATTCAAAAATAACATTTAAATTTTATATTCATATGAAAAGAGTATTTACTTTAATGGCAGCGCTCTGCCTTTCGAGCGCATCTTTGTATGCGCAATCAGATGATGCAGGCAGATTAGGATTCTCCGCCGGTCTGCAAAGCAATCAGCTTTTTAGAGGTCTTCCGGCTTCTGAAACGCCTGTCGTAGTAGGTGATGTAAACATCGCTTTAGACCAAGCCCAACATTTGAAACTCGGCGCAGTCGGAGCTATGGCTTTCACAGACGATGAAACAGGTTATCAGTATCGGGAAATCAACTACTATCTGAACTATGCCGTAGGAGGTTTCTCTGTCGGTTTCTGGGACGTATTGACCCCTGACCTTTTCAACGGCGAAGGAAGCATTGCCCGTACATGGAACTACAAACAGGAAACTACCGGACACAGACTGGAAATCCGCGCAAGCTACGTGATTTCTGAACAAACTCCGTTGAAAATCTTTGTTTCTCCGGCCTTTTACGGAAACGACAGGTATGTTGATGGAGTGAAAGACAATGGCGAGTTCAAGTACAAACAACGCTGGTCAACCTATGTAGAATTGAGCTACCCTGTTATCAGCGGAAAAGCTATCAATTTGGGCTTGTTCTGCGGTATGGGGCTTGGTTTGGCAGGAGAATCCCACATGTATGGAAATGGAAAAAACGATTTCGATTTCACCAATGTCGGATTCACCGTTTCCAAAGGATTGCGTTTGAGCGAGGCTTACACGCTTCCCGTATCTGCGACTTTGTCGTGGAATCCGTCTTTGGACGGAGTTAGAGCTCAAGTAGCAGCGACCATATTCTAAATCTTAGTCTTTTTACAATCAGGAAACGGCTTTTCATCACGAAAAGTCGTTTCTTATTGATTTTCTTTATATCAATATTAAATGATTTTTTGAAGGAAATTTATACTTTGGTTTGAATTTTGCAGAACTGAATAAAAAGGTTTAACTAAAAATTCAAGATAAGTATGACGACAAAAGTAGAACACATTGCAGCAAATATCGGAATCAGCGAAGAAAATAAACAAGCCGTAGCTGACAATCTTAACAAACTGTTAGCCAACGAATTTGTTTTATATACCAAGACGAGAAAATACCATTGGAACGTAGAAGGACTTGCATTCAATTCTCTTCACGCCTTGTTTGAAGACCAATATAACGAATTGGCAGACATTATTGATAATGTTGCCGAAAGAGTAAGAAAATTAGGACATTACGCTATCGGTTCGCTGAAGCAATTTTTGGACTACGCCGACTTGCTTGAAGCTGATGGTCAAGAAACTCCTGCACACGCCATGCTGGTTGATTTGCAAAACGACCACGAAACTTTAGCACGCATCATCAGAAATGAGTTGATTCCTATTGCAGACAAGTATAAGGATCTGGGAACTAACGACTTTCTGACCGGAGTTTTGGAAAAGCATGAAACTATTGCGTGGAAACTCCGCTCAACGGCTGCCGACAAATAAAGAAATAAGGAAAGTTTTTCATATCATTTATTTTTTAAATTTGTAGAAACAGACATTCAAAAGAGTGTCTGTTTTTATATGCCCGAATATTTTTCAATGATTTTTTCAAACCATTTTTGCGGCAGCAGAGCCTTTGCCAAAAGAGAAAGTTTCTGTGTCGATGCGCCAAAATAATAATGCGGTTTCCATTTTGCCTGTTGCAGAAACAATTTCTCCAAAAAAGGAGCTAACTCTATCGGGTCAAAGCCTTTATCTACGTCGCTGTTCATCTCGCCATAGACCTTTTCAAAAATCTCGGCATATGGCGGCGAAATCTTGCTTTTGATACGGTTTTCTGCAATATTTGTCTGTACGTCGCCCAAATTTACAGTGCAGGCTTCAATGTTCGTGCCTTTCAATTCATGTCGCAGCGCCTCCGTAACCTTGTCCAGCGCCGATTTGGATGCCGAGTAAAATCCCCTGAAAGGCAGCCCCATAATGCTTCCCATCGAAGAAATATTGATAATTTTCCCTTTGTTTCGTTTCCGCATAACAGGCAGAGTTTCAGAGATGACGCTCACAGCCGCCGCCAGATTTATGTTAAACAACTCTAAAATTTCCTCCTGAGAAGCGTCTTCTATTGCACCGACCATTCCTCTGCCTGCATTATTTATCAGTAAATCAATCCTTTCCGTTTCTTTCAGAATTTGAGCAAAAGCATTTTTTACTTCCTGTTTTTGCGTGATGTCCGTCGGAATAGTCTTGAATTGAGCGTTTTGAGGCACAGAGCGGCTCAGCCCGAAGACCAAATAGTCTTTTTGGTGAAATTCATTTCCCAGAGCAAGCCCCACACCCGACGAAGTTCCTGTAATTACGATAGTTTTCGGCATTTTTAAAGATTTTTAATCTGCTAATTTACTAATTTTCAAATTTATTAAAATGACTGTCGGTATATTCTCCACAAGATAAAGCCGGAATACCTGCAAAACATTTCAATGAATTTTGCTACAAGTTTAACCGACGTTACTTTGGTGAACAGCGGCTTGATAAACTCAGGGTTGCCGCTGTCGAATACAAAAAACAGTTTGGGTATAACATAAGTGGTCATATTTTTATGGTTATGAACACTTGACGAAGTGAAAAAAGGATATAAAACCCCTTCACTTATAAATAATTATAAATCAATGATTTATAAAACTTGTGGAGCTGGAGAGATTCGAACTCTCGTCCAAACAAGCAATACATAAACTTTCTACATACTTAGTAAGTTTTTAATTTTCGTCCGAAGACCGAGAACTCACACTCTATCTGCGGCTTAGCATCTAAAAATTCAAACAAAAATCAATGCGCTTTCTGTTCTATTTCCACTTTCCTGTGCCTCTGTACCAAACGCTGTGGAACGTAGCTTTTGAGAGACATTTAGCCTCCACACCTTGTGCGGAAATACCAAGACTTACTGTAATTCAGTCGATTAGGCTGCTAAAGCGTATTCTTCGTTGCCAGTTATGGTTTGCAATACAAGTTTTACGAGATCATACTGCGTGGCTCGGTATGCTTACCTATCCATTGGTCTTGCTGTCAAAACCGGTCAGCCCCTATGTGAAATATCTAAACTAATTTTAGTACAAAAAATGTGCCGTTTTTGATATGTTTTGAAAGATATTCAATGTTTTTTCAAAAAACAATAGCCGGAGATGATATAATTTGCCTATGTACTTGCCTCATATTAAGGCGATGAAAATATACAAAAAAACGCGTACTTTTGCAAAAATTTTTCTATCGGAATGGATTATTCAAAATTGCTGCCGTACGTTCCTGAAAAAGGCATTTTATTCATAGAGAAATGGTTGAGTCCGTATTGGTTCTATTTGACCATCAAAAATCCGAGAGAAACCAAACTCGGCGATTACCGCCTTCCTCTGCGCGGTCAGCCGCACAAAATCACTGTCAATGCAGGAATGTCCAAATCTCTATGTTTCTTGACTTTAACTCATGAAATTGCACATCTTGCTGCTTACGATTTGCATTCGAGGGAAATTCTCCCGCACGGGCAGGAATGGAAAAAAATCTTTTCCGACATGATTTTGAAAAGTCTGGACGTTTATGAAGAAGACTTGCGGAAACTCCTGCTGAAATACGCTCGAAATCCGAAAGCGAATTTCTATGCAGACCGAAGTTTGTCGGAATATTTTTTGCGGAAAGAAAATGATAACGTTATATTTGTGAAAGATTTGGAGTACAAACAGCCTTTCCTTTTCAAAGGAAAAATTTATTATAGATTGGAAAAGCAGAAAACTCGTTATCTTTGCCTTGAAAATAAAACCAACAAACGATATCTAATAACAGGAAGTGCACCTGTGCAAGCAGTTAAAGATGATAAAGAATAAAAACAATTATTGTGTAATAATGGCAGGCGGCGTAGGAAGCCGTTTCTGGCCTATGAGTACCTCCAATTTCCCCAAACAGTTCATTGATATTTTGGGGACGGGCAAAACGCTGATACAGCAGACTTTCGAGCGGCTGAGCCGTGTCGTTCCCAAAGAAAATATATATGTGATTACCCATCGGGAATATGTGGATTTGACCTTAGAACAGCTGCCTCAAATAGCGAAAAATCAAGTGGTTGGCGAACCGATGATGATGAATACCGCAGCTTGTAATATATACATGGCGGAAAAAATTTACCGCCTCAATCCCGATGCTTGTCTTGTGATTGCGCCTTCCGACCATTTGATAATTGATGAAGCAGCTTTTGCAGAAGACGTTTCGCTTGCGCTGGAAAAAGTTTCAAAAGACAGTATGCTCATCACTTTGGGCATTGAGCCTTCCCGCCCCGACACGGGTTACGGCTACATCGAATACGACAAGACTCGGCAGACAGACCTGCGAAAAGTGAACTGTTTTAGAGAAAAACCCGATTTGCAGACGGCAAAAACTTTCCTTCAATCGGGAAATTACTTGTGGAATTCGGGAATTTTCATTTGGTCGGCAGTTTCAATTTTAAATTCTTTCCAAAAATTTCTGCCTGAAATGTATCGAATTTTCAAATCATTAGAGGTATATAATTCCGAAAAAGAGGAAGAAGAAGTTTCGAAAATCTATCCTCAACTTGAAAAAATTTCTATTGACTACGGAATTTTGGAAAAATCAGACAATGTGTGGGTGATTCCGTCTTCTTTCGGTTGGAGCGACTTGGGAACTTGGGGGGCGCTGTACGAAAATTTTGATAAAAACGAGGATGGAAACGCGGTTCACGGCAAACAGATTCAGGTGTACAATACATTTAACACGATTGTCAGAACCGACCAAGAAAAAATCGTCATCGTGGACGGATTGAAGGACTACATCGTGGTGGACACACCCAACGCACTGCTCGTCTGCCCGCGCACCAGCGACCAAAAAATCAAGGATTATGTCGAGGATATTAAAAAGAAGAGAAAGAAAGAGAAAATGTAAGAATTTTTTT
>JAITOO010000059.1 GCA_031289875.1 Flavobacteriaceae bacterium | reverse complement strand
CAGAAAACTTTATTTTTATCATATGTTAGCTAAAGCATACGGTTAATAAAGTGTCGTCCCTGATGGACTTGCAACCCACAAAAATTAGCTTTTATCTTGTTGGGAATTAGGAATAAAAGAGTAATTTTGTAAAACAAACACATTATGAACGATAAAAGAACCGGAAATGAACGCAAACGTATAGCAGATTTAAAGAAATGCATTTTAACGTTAGAAGAGATAGTTCCTACCATCGATAAAATTGGTTCAGGATTTGATGATACTGAAAATACAGCGCTTGCTTTATTGTTATATTTTAAAGATCGAAAAGTTTTAGATAAGTTAGCTAATGTTAGAAAAATAATAAGTCTTGAATTACAATCCGTACTGACCAAAAATGAGTTTGATGAATTTATAGAACAAGATATTAATTATTGGAAACCGCCGTATGGTGAAAATAAAAGTGAATTACTAAAGATATTAAACGGCTAAAAAAGATAATTCCACGTTTGGCAGCATTTCTAATTCCGCTGCCAAATAACATCAAAAAACAAAGATAATAATGGAAAATAAAATCACACTTAGGAAAGCCGAAAAGACAGATACGGAACAGGTTTGGCAAATTATTCTGCAAGCCAAAGAACAACTGCGTTTAATGAATAGCCGCCAATGGCAGGAAGGCTATCCGGCAATCGAAAATATAACCTGCGATATTGAAAAGGATTATGGATATGTTTTGTGTCGAGAAAATGACGTGATTGCTTATGCAGCAGTTGTTTTTGACGGCGAACCTGCTTATAAAGACATTCAAGGGAAATGGTTGACCGATTTGCCTTATGTGGTTGTACACCGTTTAGCCGTTGCCGATGATGCAAAACGGCAAGGAATAGGCGCTTTATTTATGCAGAAAGTAGAAGAACTATGCCGCGAAAAAGGAATCCACAGTTTCCGCGTAGATACTAACTTTGATAATCTTTATATGCAGAAAATCCTGTATGCTATGAATTTTGTTTATTGTGGGGAAATCTTTTTTGAAAAAGGAGAACGCAAAGCATATGAGAAACAGATTATGAACCATAAAAGATAAAAAACAAATATCGACGGCATTTTTCACATTGTCAATAGTATCCTAGTGTAATCGAATAATTTGGTTTTACACAAGTTTTTTTTACCAAAACGCAAGTTTATATTATTTTTTTTACTACCTTTGCCAAATGTTTGAGTTAGAAATTTTATACAATACTCTTTTTATAGTTCTATAAATGGTCTCTTCGTTAATCTTTCTCGCTCAATTTTTAGTATTATTTTAAACATTTTATAATGAACATTTACATTTCAAATTTAAGTTATGGCGTAAATGACGCTGACTTACAACAATTATTTGCAGAATACGGAGAGATTACGTCTGCCAAAGTTATTACGGACAAATACACAGGCAAGTCAAGAGGTTTCGGCTTTGTAGAAATGCCTGACGACGAGGCAGCACAAAAAGCTATCGACGAATTGAATCAGGCAGAATTTGACGGAAAAGTAATTTCGGTAAACGTAGCCAAACCAAAAGTAGAAAGGTCGAACAATTACGGCAATGGCGGTAACAACCGTGATCGCGGTAGAGGCGGCTACAATTCGGGCGGAAGATATTAATCAAATATTTTTGTTGATATCCCTCTAACCCTGAAAAACAGGTAAAAATAAGAAAAAGGCGCAAAGTGAAAATCTTTATGCCTTTTTTTGTGTGAAAAAGTGGTTGTGTAAACAAAAACGAAAATAGATGAATCTTTTTCCATATTTTCAATAGCAATCCATCTCCGGCAGTATTTTTTCTTTTCCACAAAACCCGAATACGTGAAAGAGGTAGAATTATAAAAAATCGCATTTTTTGTGTGCAAAAAAACACTGAAAAACCGCAAACATTTCGTATCTTCGCAAATCAATTTTGTCAGGTTTTGTTAGAGATGAACAATAAGTTTCAAGAATACAAGGGGTTAGACCTTAATAAATTTGCAGATGAAATTTCCGGTTTTTGGAAAGAAAACAATATTTTTCAAAAAAGTATTCAACAAAAAGAAGGAAAACCTCAATATGTGTTTTTTGAAGGTCCGCCGTCCGCCAACGGTATGCCGGGCATTCACCATGTCATGGCACGCACCATCAAGGATATTTTTTGCCGCTATCACACGCTCAAGGGATGTCAGGTAAACCGAAAAGCCGGATGGGATACGCACGGGCTTCCTGTGGAACTCGGCGTGGAAAAGGAATTAGGCATTACCAAAGAAGACATCGGAAAGAAAATTTCCGTAGAAGAATACAACAAAGCCTGCCGAGAAGCGGTGATGCGCTACACAGGCGCATGGAACGAACTCACCGAGAAAATCGGTTATTGGGTAGATTTGGAACACCCCTACATCACCTACGACCCCAAATACATGGAAAGCGTTTGGTGGCTGTTGAAACAGATTTACAACAAAGGGTTGATATACAAAGGCTACACCGTTCAGCCCTATTCGCCCAAAGCAGGAACAGGACTGTCTTCACACGAACTGAGCCTGCCCGGAGCTTACCGAGACATCACCGATACGACGATTGTCGCACAATTCAAAGCAATCAAAAAAAGCACAAACTTATTTGATGATATTCAAGGAGATGTATATTTCCTTGCATGGACGACCACCCCTTGGACTTTGCCCTCCAATACCGCGCTGACCGTCGGGACAGACATTGTTTACGTGTTGGTTGAAACCCTTAATCAATACACCTTTGAGCCGATAAATGTTATTCTCGCCAAAGATTTGGTCAATTATCAGTTCGGAGGAAAATTTGTTCAAGCCCAATCAGAAGCAGATTTTCAAAATTACAAACCTGAAAACAAGAAAATTCCGTATCAAATTTTGAAAGAATTTAAAGGAAAAGATTTGGTCGGAATCAAATATGAACAATTATTGACTTGGGCGTTGCCTTTCGAAAATCCCGAAAAAGCCTTTGTCGTCATCGACGGCGATTTTGTTACCACCGAAGACGGTACAGGAATCGTGCATACTGCTCCGACTTTCGGCGCAGACGATGCCAAAGTTGCAAAAAAACACGGCGTTCCTGCCATGCTCGTCCTCGACGAAAATGGCAATCCTGTTCCGCTCGTCAGTTTACAGGGAAAATTTATTGACCTTCTTCCCGAACAATTCAGAGGGAAATACGTTAGGGTAGAGTATTACAAAGACGACGAAATCCCCGAACGCTCCACGGACGTAGAACTTGCCATCTTGCTGAAAACCGAAAACAAGGCTTTCAAAGTTGAAAAATATACGCACAATTACCCCCACTGCTGGCGCACGGACAAACCGATTTTGTACTATCCGCTGGATTCTTGGTTCATCAAAATTCCGCAAGTGCGCGGGCGCATGGCAGAACTGAACAAAACCATTAACTGGAAACCGAAAGCCACCGGTGAAGGACGTTTTGGCAACTGGCTTGAAAATGCTAACGACTGGAATCTCTCCCGCTCCCGATATTGGGGGATCCCGCTTCCGATTTGGCGTACAGACGATGCCAAAGAAGAAATCATCATCGGGTCTATGGAAGAACTGATGACCGAAATGGACAAAGCCGTGCAGGCGGGGTTCATGAACAAAAATATTTATGACGATTTCACAGTCGGCGATTATTCCGAAGAAAATTACAGCAAAATTGATTTGCACAAAAATTTCGTGGACAGGATTGTTTTGATGTCCCCAAGCGGAAGACCGATGAAACGCGAAAGCGATTTGATAGACGTTTGGTTTGATTCAGGATCTATGCCCTATGCGCAGTGGCACTATCCGTTTGAGAAGCCCTCAATTTCTACTGAAGAGAAAATAGCCGCCTCCCCGAAAAACCCGTCGGAAAAAGATACTTCCATAGAAGATTTGGAAAATTTTTTCCCTGCCGATTTCATCTGCGAAGGCGTTGACCAAACGCGCGGCTGGTTCTACACGCTGCACGCCATTGCCACTATGGTTTTTGACAGCATTGCTTTTAAAAGCGTGGTTTCCAGCGGCTTGGTGCTCGATAAAAACGGAAATAAAATGTCAAAAAGCAAGGGAAATGCCGTTGAGCCGTTTGAAACACTGGCAATCTACGGTCCCGACGCAATCCGTTGGTACATGATTTCCAATGCCCAGCCTTGGGACAACCTCAAATTCGATTTGGAGGGCATCGACGAAGTGCGCCGAAAAATTTTCGGAACACTTTATAATACCTATTCTTTTTTTGCGTTATACGCCAATGTGGATGGATTTACTTATCAAGAAGAAGATATTCCTTTCAAAGAACGGAATGAACTCGACCAATGGATTTTGTCAGAATTGAATATTCTTATTCAGGAAGTAGATAATTTCCTTGCAGACTACGAACCTACCCGAGCGCTGCGCCTCATCAATACTTTTGTGATTGACAATTTGAGCAATTGGTATGTGCGCCTTTCCCGCAGACGTTTCTGGAAGGGTGATTATTCCAAAGACAAAATTTCCGCATATCAAACGCTGTACAAATGCCTGATTGCAGTCGCCAAACTGATGTCTCCCGCCGCACCGTTCTACGCCGACAGGCTCTATCAAGATTTGAATGCGGTTACGAAAAAAGAGCCGTGCGAATCGGTGCATTTGACGGACTTTCCTGTCGGCGACGGAAACATTGACCAAACTTTGCTGAATAGAACGCATCTGGCTCAACAGATTACGAGCATGGTATTTTCTCTCCGAAAGAAAGAAAATATCAAAGTGCGCCAGCCGTTGCAAAAAATCATGATTCCCGCAGGGGAGGAAAACCGTTCCGATTTGGAGGCAGTCATTCCGATTATCAAGCAGGAAGTCAATGTGAAAGAGGTGCAGTTGCTGAATGCTCAGGAGGCTTCTGATTTGATTGTCAGAGAAATAAAACCGAATTTCAAAACTTTGGGACCTAAGCTGGGCAAGGATTTGAAAGCCGTTTCTCAGGCGTTGCAAAATTTCACGCACGAGCAAATTCAGGAATTTGAAAAGAACGGAAAAGCTACAGTTTCAGGCTATGAATTGACTTTGGACGAGGTAGAAATCCGTACGCAGGACATTGCGGGCTGGTTGGTCGCTTCCGAAGGGAAACTAACGGTCGCTCTGGATATTACCCTCACGCCCGAGTTGAAATCCGAAGGAACTGCGCGGGAATTGGTAAACCGCATTCAGAACCTGCGGAAAGACAGTGGATTGGACGTTACCGACCGCATCTCGCTCATTATACAATTAAACGAAATTATAGAAAAGGCTGTCAAAAACAACAAGGAATACATCTGTTCCGAAACCTTGACGCAAAAATTGACTTTTGCAGACGACATCCAGAAAGGAACAGAGTTTGATATAGATAACATTAAAATTAAAATTTCATTAAAAAAAATATAGCTATGGCAGAAGAAAAATTACGATATTCAGACGTAGAATTGGAAGAATTTAAAAACTTGATTTTAAGCAAAATAGGAAAGGCGGAAAATGACTTGACCATGCTGAAAGAATCTTTTGTAAACGATTTAAATAATGGTACGGACGACACTTCTCCTACTTTCAAAGCCTTTGAAGAAGGTTCGGAAACCATGAGCAAAGAACGAAACGCCCAGTTGGCAGGGCGGCAGGAAAAATTTATCCGCGACTTGAAAAATGCCTTGGTTCGAATTGAAAACAAAACCTACGGCATTTGCAGAGTTACAGGAAAACTTATTGACAAAGAAAGGCTGAAAGCTGTTCCACACGCCACTCTGAGTATTGAAGCCAAAAATATGCAAAGGTAAGAGACAATGAAAAAAATCTTGGGCTTAGCCTGCCTGATTTTATTGATAGATCAGGCATCGAAAATTTATGTCAAAACCCATTTTCTGCTGCATGGAGAAGTCAGGGTTTTTAGTTGGTTTTACATCACTTACGTTGAAAATCCCGGTATGGCGTACGGCTTCCAATGGGGCGGATTTTTCGGAAAAATCGGGCTGAGCCTGCTGAGGCTTGTTCTAATTGCTTTCATGGCGTACTACATCAACAAATGGTCGAAAAAAACCAAGTCATGGCTGTTTGTCTTTCCTGCGGGATTCATTTTTGCGGGCGCAATCGGCAATCTGATTGACAGTATTTTCTATGGAGTGATGTTTGACGCCGGCACAACGTACAATGCCGCTTTGAGCGAATGGTTTCCCTATTTCGGCGTTTCCAGACTGGATTTCAGCGGTTATGCTCCACTTTTTGGCGGCTGCGTAGTCGATATGTTTCGATTCACTTTCTTCAACTACATTTTCAACATTGCCGATTCCGCCATTACCGTCGGAGCGGCTTTCCTTTTCGGAGTTTACATTTTCAAACCGGAGATTTTCAAAGAAATAGGTTTGAATGATTCGAATGACTGATGCCGTATAATCTGACTATCAATGTATAGAGTATAAAAAAGCGGCATAAAAATCATGAGTGGTCGGAAAAAATTCCTATCACTGTTTTTCATGTTTTG
Source organism: Flavobacteriaceae bacterium (assembly GCA_031289875.1). Classification (GTDB taxonomy): domain Bacteria; phylum Bacteroidota; class Bacteroidia; order Flavobacteriales; family Weeksellaceae; genus Apibacter. The sequence goes on along the minus strand of JAITOO010000059.1, from coordinate 4,078 downwards.
AAAAATAATTCTAATTACCTCAAAAACGTATCAATAGGTCAGCATACCGCCGTTCACGTTCAGCACTTGCCCCGTTACGTAGCCGGACAAATCGCTTGCCAAATAGAGGCACGCATTGGCGATGTCTTCCGGCGTTCCGCCTCGTTTCAGAGGAATATGTTCCCGCCATTCCTGAATAGTTTTTTCGTCCAGAGCCTCTGTCATTTCCGTTTCGATGAAGCCGGGCGCTACCGCATTGCAGCGGATATTTCGAGAGCCGAGTTCCAGCGCAACAGACTTGGAAAAGCCAATAATTCCCGCTTTGGAAGCCGCATAATTTGCTTGTCCGGCATTGCCTTTTACGCCAACCACCGAACTCATGTTGATGATTGAACCTTTGCGCTGTTTCAACATCGGTTTGATGACGGCTTTCGTCAGGTTGAAGACCGAATTGAGATTGACTTTCAGCACTTCGTCCCACTCTTCTTTGCTCATGCGGAGCATCAGGTTGTCGCGGGTGATTCCTGCGTTATTTATCAGAATGTCAATTGTTCCAAATTCTTTCAGAATATCGTCTGCCAATTTCTGCGCCGCATCATAATCCGAAGCATCAGACAGATAGCCTTTGATTTTAACCAGCGGAGAAAGTTCTTTTTCCAGTTCTTCGGCTTTGACGGCGGAAGAAGCATAAGTGAAAGCAATATTTGCGCCGTGCTGTGCAAAAATCTGCGCAATGCCTTTGCCGATTCCTCGGGTAGCGCCTGTGATGATGGCAGTTTTTCCTTCAAGCAATTTCATACGTTATTTTTTCGTTATTTTTTATTCGCCAAAGATACAAAAGTTGAGAGAAAATGCTGTTTTTGCGCATTAAAAACTCTTGAATATTTTTGTAATTCCAACGCTTTTCTATTCCAATGCTTTTTTAATTCTTTTTACGGCTTCGCGCAAATCTTCTTCGGAGGCAGCGTAGGACAGGCGTATGCAGTTCGGGTCGCCGAAAGAAACGCCTCCAACGGTGGCTACGTGAGCTTTTTCTAAAAGCATCATGGCAAAATCGTCGGAATTTTTGATTTTGTATCCTTGTATGGTCTTGCCGAAAAAAGCGGAAATATCAGGGAAGAAATAAAACGCTCCGGCAGGTTTGTTGATTTTAATTCCTTCAATTTCAGACAGTAATCCGAACATCAAATCGCGGCGACTTTGGAATGCTTCAATCATGTAATTGATGACTTTCGGGTCGGCATCTACGGCGGTGATGGCTGCCATTTGGGCGATACAGTTTGCTCCCGAAGTCATCTGTCCCTGAATTTTGTCGCAGGCTTTGGTCAGCCACAGCGGCGCACCCATATAGCCAATTCGCCAGCCCGTCATGGCGTAAGATTTTGATACCCCGTTGATTGTAGCGGTCTGTTCAAAAACTTCGGGGAATTGGGCGATGCTTTCGTGTTTTCCGACATAGTTAATATATTCGTAAATCTCATCGGAAATGATGATGATGTTAGGGTGTTTGGCTAAGATTCTTGCCAGAGCGTGAAGTTCGTCCTTGCTGTAAACGCTTCCCGAAGGGTTGCACGGAGAACTGAACAGGAGGGCTTTGGTCTTTGGCGTGATGGCTTTTTCCAATTGTTCGGGCGTGATTTTGAAATCGGTATCAATGGAGGTCTCTACCACAATGTTTGTTCCGCCTGCGAGTTTTACCATTTCGTAATAGCTGACCCAATAAGGCGCAGGCACGATGACCTCGTCGCCATCGTTCACAATGGAAAGCAGCACGTTGATAATTGACTGTTTGCCTCCGTTGGAAATGATGATTTGTTCGGGTTTGTAGTCTAAGTTATTGTCTCTCTTGAATTTTTTTGAAATGGATTGTCTTAATTCTATGTATCCCGGTACGGGCGTGTAGGATTTTACGCCGTCGTTGATGGCTTTGACGGCAGATTCTCTGACAAATTCGGGAATGTTAAAATCGGGTTCGCCCAAAGTGAGGCTCACAACGTTGATGCCTTGAGCTTTCAATTCCCTCGCTTTGTTTGACATAACAAAAGTTTGAGAATAGCTGAGTTGTTTGATTCTGTTTGATGTTAAGTCCATATTTTTTGGTTGCTTTTTACGAAGACAAATGTAAGGTATTTTTCTTTAATTTTCCACTACTGTCCGGCAAAAAAATAGGATAGTCGGTAAGCGTGTACCTTGCTACCCAAATAGTTATTCGGGATTGGTAATTATCCATAGACATCAAAGTCTTTTAGATTTGATTATCTGTAAGTTAATATCTATGCTTCTCTGTAAATTTACCAGTTCCTGATATTTTATAATTCATTGACGTTTTCATTAGGGTTTTTCTTTTTCCGAAGTTCGACAAATTCTTCGGCAGACTCTGTCATCCAATATACGAGGTCGGAACTTTTTCTTCCCTCCATTGTAAATTCTATAATTCCAACGTTTTGGTTCATCCATGGAATGAAATAATAGTTCAATCCTCCTTTGTAGGCTTTTTTCTCGGCAAATGTCTGTCCTTTTTGGGTGCAGGAAACGGCGTATTTGCTTGCAGAATATAGAAAAGGAATTAATGCAATGCCAAAAATCACCCAAAATTTATTTAATTTGCGATAATTTGACAAGTAAAATACGCCTGTTCCGATGAGTATGGCAAATACTACATAAAAACCCAGAAAAAAAACATAATTGTCCGACACAGCGTAAACCGTTGCAAATCCGTACACAGGTGCGGAAAACACGAGCAAAAACCAAAAAAGATCCGGATTTTTGCTGTAAAGATATTTTATTCCCAAGATTGCAGGGAAAATAAAATACCAAAAATTGTAAATTAAATAGGCTATGGATTTAAAAAAATCTTTCAAATAATCCATCAGGGTCTTTTTGAAAGTATCTTCAACCCAAGGGGACTGGTCTGAGGACAGCACTTTTATTATTGGCGTGTTGCTGATAAGCGGCTGAATATAAAGGCTTAGAAAAAAAATAGCCACGATACCCGTGAGAGTGAGTATTTTCCGGTAATTTTTTGGATATAAAATCCATAGCAAAAAACCATAGGAAGGAATAAGCAAAATATTTTGAATGTGGCTCCATAAACTGATTCCTAAAACAAAGCCTGCATATGCCGCATATTTTGAGTGGATAATAAATGCTTTTACTACGAACAAAACATACAATGCTATGAAAATCAGATTAAAAGTATATACTTCTACTATTTCTGTATTTCGCCAGAAAGAAAAACCTAACCCCATACAAAATGTTCCTGCCAAAGCGGAAAATCTTTGTTTAATCAATAGTAGAATAGTGTAATACAATATATTAAGCGCTACAATGGCAGAACCTATAACAAAATATCGGCAAAGTGTAATACTGTCAAAAAAAGGAAATATTTTTCTAAGCAGAATTAATGAGTTGATATATAAAAAGTGCGTATTGGAATAACTTTTCAGGACAAAAATGCCCTTTTCTGTGTCTGCCACTTGTCCTACACAATCTCCAAAAGGGATCTTTTGGAAACTCCCCCATTGATACAATATAAAGAAAGCGAGGCTAATCAAAATGTATGGGAAAAATTTATTTTTCATTTTTTTTATTTTGTGAATTTTTAAATAATACACTCCTGCAGGTTTTTGGCTCATATTCAATACGGCTACCCCAAGCGTGAAATTTCATTCCTAATCTCCTCTATCACTTCATTATTTGCAATCTCTCCTTTTAAACTAAAAACCACAAACACTTTGCCTCCAAAATCGGCTGTGAAATTTGCAAAACTTGCTTTCATTCGTTCAGTTGCCGAATAGTTGCCGAAATTGGATTTTGCAGTAACGGGTTTTATCTGAATGCCGAATGCTTTATCGCCCACTTTAGCAACGTAATCAATATCGCCTGCATGGTCGAGTTCAGGGTCGCTCTCTTCAAAGATTATATCGGGGAAAATTTTTGCCAAGCCGTCATTCACCACCGATTTTTCGCGAATAAAACCGTCAAAAGTTCGATTGATTGTCAGGTTGAAAATGTAATCAATGCAATCCTGCAAAGTAAGTTGCTTAAATGCCGCCTCCCATTCGGGAATGACTATCTGGGTGATTTTCTCGTGAAGGCG